>JAEZIL010000300.1 GCA_023436685.1 Bacteroidota bacterium
ACTGATCTGACCGGTTTTTTTGCATCGATATATATGCGGGGTGTAAAGTTTGGTTTTGTGCCTACCACAGTGCTAGGGATGGTAGATGCTGCAATTGGTGGAAAAAATGGTATCAACGTAGGCTTGCAAAAGAACTTGCTGGGTACTATACACCAACCCCAATTTATTTTATACGATCATAAGTTTTTAAAAACTTTGCCTGCACATGAATGGAGTAACGGATTTGCTGAAGTTATAAAATATGCATGTTTGTTTGACGAGCAAATGTTCCAGAGTCTCTCCAAACACGATATGCGTTACTATCGCTCCGATGAACAGGCCTTCGCCAAGCTTATACACACGTGCGTAGGCTATAAAAATGAAATTGTATTGGCTGATGAGCAGGAACATGGTAAACGAAAACTGCTAAACTTCGGTCATACTGCGGGCCACGCTTTTGAAACTATATGCCGTATACCACACGGGCACGCAGTAGCCTTGGGTATGATAGTCTCCTGCATTGTTTCAGAATATGTATTAGGACTACATAGTTCGGTTAAAAATAAACTAGCGGCACTATTGTTAAGGTATCAGTTACCTATTACCATAGATTTTGACCCCTCAAAAGTTATAGAAGTGTTACGCATGGATAAAAAGCGCAATGATGACTCTATCGACTATATTATGCTAAATAACATTGGCAGGCCTATAGTGAAGGCAATACCGTTTAATGTAATTCATGAGGCTCTAAACGTATTCTGCAATGCAAGCAGAGTGTAAATCCGGTATATTAAAAGGAGCTATAAAGATACCTGCTTCAAAAAGCATGATGCAGCGTGTATGCGCAGCCGCTTTATTGAATAAAGGAAGAACTGTTATTCTTAATCCCGGTGTATCTGCTGATGATAAGGCAGCTTTATCGTTAGTTGAGCAGTTAGGTGCAAGGGTATCACATCGAGAAGATAAGGTGGTTATAGTTAGTAAAGGGCTGGCCCCAAACACCGGTACTTTGCATTGTAGTGAAAGCGGATTGTCTGCAAGACTATTCATCCCTATTGCTGCTTTGTGTACACAACCCTTACAAGTAACGGGTAGCGGAAGTTTGTTAAAGAGGCCATTCGATGCTTATGTTCAAGCATTACCTCAGCTGGATGTACAGCTAACAAGCAATAATGCACTGCTGCCCATTACTGTACACGGGCCGTTAAAAGCAAAGGATATTATACTCGATGGCTCACTTAGCTCGCAGTTTTTAAGCGGGTTGTTGTTTGCTTATGCATTTAGTGCAACAAAACCTTGCACCATTACAGTCAATAACCTTCAAAGCAGACCGTATATCGATATGACACTATCGGTATTGGAATTGTTTGGCCGTCCCGTTATGAACACTGGCTACGAAAGCTTTCATATAGATCCTGCAAAATTTACAATAAACGCTGATAATGAAATTACTATTGAAGGGGACTGGAGTAGTGCAACGGCACTATTAGTTGGTGCAGCTATAAGCGGAGATGTGACCGTTGACGGTGTTTACGAATACTCTTTGCAGGCAGATAAAGCTATAATGACTGTATTGTATGAAACCGGTGCATTGCTGAGCCTTGCAGAAACCTGGGTAGAGGTAACAAGCCCCGATAGCTTAAAGCCATTTGTATTCGATGCTACTCATTCGCCCGATATGTTTCCGCTACTATCGGTATTGGCCGCATGCTGCGCTGGTAAAAGCGAAATAAAAGGTGTACACAGGTTAGTGCATAAAGAGAGTAACCGTATGGTAAGTATATCGGTAATGTTAACACAACTAGGGGTACAACATACCGTCGCGGAAGATAGTTTGTTTATTGAAGGAAGGCAGACTCTGAATAGTTGCACTATTAATTCTTATAACGACCATCGTATAGTTATGGCTGCCGCTATCGCAGCATTAAGGTGCGATGGTAAAATTGTTGTTGAGAATGCGGAGGCCGTAAATAAATCCTATCCTGATTTTTTTGCACATTTGTATGCACTTGGTGCTGAGGGTGAGTTAAAAGACTAGTATATGAACAGCTTTGGTAGAATATTCAGGATACATATTTTTGGCGAATCTCATGGGCCTTCTATAGGTATATCTATTGATGGTTGCCCGGCAGGTATGAATATTGCAGAGGATGATTTTTTTGCTGATCTGCAACGTCGCAAAGCTGGTGCTCCAGGTACTACACCCAGGCAGGAAGAAGACAGGCCGGAGATCATATCAGGAGTATTTCATAACAAAACCACTGGTGCACCCATTACTATTGTTTTCCGCAACAACAACGTACGCTCAACAGATTACGAAGCACTAAGAGATACGCCACGCCCCGGCCATGCTGATTTTGTTTTGCGTGAAAAGTTTAGTGGCTTTAATGATTACCGTGGAGGCGGGCACTCATCTGGCAGATTGACGCTGGCGCTTGTTGCAGCAGGTGTTGTGGCAAAGAAATTATTATCGAATATAAATATTGCTGCGCAACTTATTGAAGCGGGCGGCAACAGAGATATAGAAACAGCTATAGCAAAAGCTGTGGAAGAGCAGGATAGTATTGGTGGTATAGTTGAGTGCAAAGCTTCAGGACTGCCGGTGGGATTGGGTGAACCGTTTTTCGATTCGGCAGAATCTGTTATTAGCCACCTGGCATTTTCTATACCGGCTATAAAAGGTGTTGAATTTGGTAGTGGCATGCTGGCTGCGCGTATGAAAGGAAGTGAACATAATGATGCTATCATAGATGCAGAAGGCACTACAATAACTAACCATGCAGGTGGTGTGAATGGCGGCATCACTAATGGAAACGAACTTGTTTTTAGAGTAGCTGTAAAACCTACAAGCAGTACACCCAAGCAACAGCAAACATGGAATAATAAAACACAAAGTGTAGCGCCGTTTGAAATAAAAGGACGCCATGATATCTGCATTGCGTTACGCGTGCCTGTTGTTGTAGAAGCTATAACCGCTATTGCATTGGCTGATATGATGTTGATCCACTTAGCGCAACAATCAATGGCTGGAAACAAACTTTAAACCTACTATAGAAGCTATGAGTGTGGTGATAAAAAACAAACGCCAGAATGTAGCCGGTTCATTGAAGAAAAAAACACCCATTAATACAGTGCCCACGGCACCAATACCGGTCCATACTGCGTAGGCGGTGCCCATAGGTAATGTAAGCGTGGCGCGATAGAGCAAATACATACTTATAGTAAGGCTGATGAAGAAGCCGACTATCCAAAGTACGGAAGTTGTGCCACTGGTTTCTTTTGCTTTGCCCAGGCAAGTAGTAAACCCAATTTCAAACAAACCTGCAATAATAAGAATCAGCCAATTCATAACAAGTGCATTTGGCTGCGAAGGTAAGTAATGTTATTCGCCAACCCCTTTGTAGTTATTCCTCACGCTTCTGACGCGGGTAATTTATCCCAGCCTCACAAGACTTAATATCGCCCTTTACAGAAATGGTGTTGCGAGATCCATTAGTAAGCTGCACCAGTATAGTGCGGTAGAAAGACCTGCCTGACCAACCTGTTGTTAGCAGTGTGCCTTGTATTTTGCCTTTGTCACCCGGTTTTATTGCCTGCTGAGTCCATTTGCTGGTCAGCATGGGGCCGGTGCTATTAGCATGATCTATAGTTACGGTGGTATCACTAATATTTGTAAATGTCCAAATAATATCGTGTTCGGGCCCATCGCATATCTCACCAATATCAATATTCGTTACATCAAATTGTATGAAAGGCTGGCTATACGCATGCGAAACGCATAATAACAAAACAAACACCCATAAATATCTCATTATTCCCCCTTGTTAATATCTATCAAAATGTTCATCAATAATTGTATCTCATCTGCTTTCTCGTCTTCTCTTTTATAGCGGTAGCATAATGCCAGTTCTTCCAGCATTTTGTAAATGACGCGTTTGCCAAGTATCGGGGTAAACTGTTCGCGTGTGCTGGCATTTATTTTGCGAAGGTATGCATCCACATCTTTTTGTGTATACACCATGCCGTTCATCGGATCAATATAAAATTGCACCTGCTGCACACCTTCATCGTCCTGATTAAAGAAATTGTGAAGCGTATCAATATATGCAAATACAAACTGCCGGGGCAATTCAACTGCAAATATGGGTATATCCAGCAGTTCGCAGAGCGAAAGGT
>JAEZIL010000303.1 GCA_023436685.1 Bacteroidota bacterium
CCTTCTTTCCCTTTCTTGGGTATGGCTTTAAACACATAACACTCTACCCCGTTATATTCTTCTGAGATCAGTTTAAAATCGTACAACTTGGCCATCTGCGGTTCAAAGATGGCAGCTTTATCGCCCATAAGCGGCACACCTGCTATACGGCTTCCAGGGTTGAAGATGAGTTGCTTCAGCTGGTATTTGCTTTTCTCTATTTGCCCCTTGCCGCGCTCTTGCAAGGCTCCGGCGACACGGTCGTTCTCGCCGCATATTTTACCTTTTGTAAAAAACAGGTATGCATATAGCTCGGCAGTATAATAGCGGTAGTCTTTATTTCGCTTGTAAAAGTTGCCTGTTACTTTTTCTTCCAGCACCTGCATGGTGCGGCAGCCACCGGCTACATTCTGTTTGGTGCGGCTGTACAGCGATGCTGAAACTTTACCTTTCTTATCGTATATCTTTATATCATTAGTAGCAGTATACGGTACCAACCGCATACTGCGGAAGGCTTTATAGAAAGTAGTATCCGTTTTTGCACGGCGTATAAATGCATTCACATCCCAACCGCCACGTGCCGCTTTCACTACTACCGCATCCATCTGTATCGGGAATTTGAAGATGCTGGTATCTGGCTGTTGTGCATGTGCAGCAACAGTTATAATGCAGGCAAGAAAAACAAACGCTATTTTAATTTTTAACTTTTGCATTTTGGCTTTGCAAGAGCGCTTCCGCTATCAGTAAGTCTTCGGGGGTGGTGACCTTTATATTGCTGCGCTCTCCTTCTATCAGGTCAACATTCATGCCATTAGCTTCAACAACAGTTGCCTCATCGGTAAACGTTTCAGAGAATTGCTGCTTGAATGCAGCCAGTAGTATATCGCCACGAAAGGTCTGCGGGGTTTGTATAATGCGCAGGGCATCGCGGCTTATCGGTTCGCTGTCGTCTTCATCTACCAGTCGCATGCTATCGGTAACGGCAATAGCGGGTATAGCTGTGCCCTTAGTGAGCGCCTGTTCGTAGCAGCGCTGTATCAGACCAACAGTCACCAGAGGGCGTACACCATCGTGTACAAATATTACCGAGTCTATGGTGCATTCCTTCAGGCCATTCTGCACGCTATGAAAGCGTGTAGGCCCGCCGGTTACAATGGTTGCATCTATGCGTTCAGGAAAGCACTGCAGCACCATTTGCGCATAGCTCAACTGGTCGGCAGGCAGCACCAATATCAGGTGTATATCACTAAATGCATCAACAAAAGCTTTGATAGTATGATATAGGATAGGCTTATCGTGCAGGGGCAGAAATTGCTTGGATACCGCCGTACCCATACGCAAGCCTTTACCGCCTGCTACAATTACTGCATACTTCTTCATAACGCCTTAAATTGCTTATTTGGTAGAAACGATATTGTTTGCTTCAAGATAGTTTTCCCATTTAGCCAGCACATCTCCTTTCATCACCCTGGGAAATTTATTCATAGAACCTTCTTTGCCTATTGAGCGCATATAATCGTAAAACACTTCATTAGGTATTACTTCTACAAATACTTCTTTCAGCGCCGATGTACGCTCTACGGCATAGTCATCATTTATTTCCCTCAGGGTTTCATCTATTACCTCTTTTAACAGGTCGGCGTTTACATCCGGATCGTCGCAGCCTATATACCACCGGTGTGCAAACAGGTTCTCGTATTTAAAGCCTGCAACTGTAAACTCGCGTATCGTAATATCCAGCTTCTTGGCTGCCGTATCTATCGCTTTGTTCATATTGTCGATAGACATATGCTCGCCGCAAAGGCTTAGGAATTGCTTGGTACGGCCAACAATGGCTATTTCATATTCTGCCGCATCGGTAAAGCGTATCACATCGCCAATAATATAGCGCCATGCGCCCGAGCAGGTACTCAGCATCACAGCATAATCAACACCTTCTTTTACCTCGTTTATCAGAAAGGTTTCCGGGTTCTGCTTCGGATTGCCATCTTCATCAAAGTTGTCAGATGTAAACGGAACAAATTCATAGAAGATACCTGCATTCAACACCAGCTTTATACCATGGTCGCCGGGGCGTGCTTTAAAGCCGAATGACCCTTCCGAAGCCATATAGGTCTCGATGTATGTTATTGGCTTACCCAGTAGTTTTTTGAAGCTTTCTTTATAAGGTTCGAACGATACACCACCATGAATGTATATAGCCAGGTTGGGCCATATCTCATGTATATTCTTCACTCCATGATATTCGATAACACGTTCCAGCACTATCTGCACCCAGGCAGGCACACCACACACAGTAGCTACATCCCACTGTTTAGCTTTGCGCACTATCAGTTTTATCCGGTCTTCCCAGTGCGGGCGTGTCGATATTTTTTGTCCCGGTTTATTAAACAGGTTCGATATCCAGCGCGGCATGTTCTTAGCGCTTATGCCACTCATATCGCCTTCGTAATAGCCACCGTTAGCTTTTTCATACAACGACGTTGTGCCCCCCAGCATCAGTACGCCCTTGGTAAAAGACGAAGGCGGCACCTTGAAATCTACCATGCTGTATAGCTGCTTAAAGCCTACTTTCTTGATAGATTTGATCATATCCTTTGTTACAGGTATATGCTTACTGGCCGACTCGGACGTGCCGGAGCTCAGTGCGAAATATTTTACTTTGCCTGGCCAGGCTACGTTTTCTTCCCCTTCCTGGCAGCGGTACCACCAGCGTGCATGCATATCGTTATAGGTATGTACAGGTACACGCTCGCGATAAGCCTTAATAAAGTCAACTTCATGGCTCAATATCTTATCAAAACCATAATGTTTGCCAAATTTGGTGTACTGGCCCCGCTCAAGCAATTGCCGCAGGGTATGGCGCTGGTATTTATAGGGTGGGGCTACCGGCAGTTTGAACTGCTTACGTAGCTGCAAAGAACGAGATATCAGGTTACCAAGTAATGCCATTTATATAAGTCTCCGGCTATATTTATTTAAATAGGTTAAGTGACACCGTTAAAAACGGACTACAAAAGTAACTATTAGTTTGGTGCATTGGCTAACTTCTCGTAGTGCTGATACTTTATATAAGTTAATTTAACAGTTCTATTGCCAATAGCCAGCTCTGGCGCTGATGTGCATGGTTAAAAAACATTTTTGCGCATTAGTATATGCAAATTTTATTTATGACCTTTGGGCAAAATTCCAAAGCATGAAAAAAATCTTTACACTTTCTGCGCTTAGCCTTATGGTTTTAGCTGCAAATGCCCAGATCACTTTGAACCAGGCCGGCTACGCCGCCTGGACACCCGGCACTTCAACTTTCAGGGGTGTTACCAACTTTACCGCTACACCCGCTAACGGTGGTAGCTGGGATCTATCAGGCGCTACTTATGGCAGTGCCTTTACCCAAACACGCACAGCTCTTACAATGCCCGGCTTGCCACAAGTTACATTTGGCGAAGCCAGCGTATACGGCTCAGGTACTTTCAGCTATGCAACATCTGTAGGCGAAGGTATTACGGTTGATGGCTACCAACGTTTTGGCGAAAGCCTTGACAGGCAAGCAATACCTTTGGGTTCGTTGACAGGCGATACGGATGATAGCCTTGTGTTCAATGCACAGGTTGTTACCTATTCAGCACCACGCACTATTATTGCATTTCCGGCAACTGCCAATAGCACATGGAGCTCTGACTATAATTTTCAGACAGACTTTGCAATAACACTGGGTATGTACATGCTTAATAATGCCCCCTGCGCACGCCGTACATATGTTGAGCGCGCCGATAGTGTAAAAGGCTGGGGTACGATGCGCGTAAATGACCTGAACGGTAAGGTTTCGAAAGACCTGGACGTGCTGGCTGTTGAGGCAACCATTAAAGTGAAAGACAGCTTCTTTTTGAATAGTACTCCTGCCCCTGCCCCCATGCTCAGCGCTTTCGGGCTTACACAGGGCCAAATTGAAACCACCTACTATACCTATTATTATCGCGATGGCGAAATAGATCCACTTTTGACGATTGAATATGATGATGCCAGCCGTAGTACAATAGCCAGCTCATATGCGCATGCCGATCGCCTGCCATTAAGCATTAAAGACTTCAAGTTGAACAACAGCATCAAATTGTATCCAAATCCATCGGTTAATGGTAACATCAATATTGAAGCAAATGAACTGAATGATGGCAACTGGAGCTATGATGTCATCAATATTGCAGGCCAGAAAGTAGCTGCAGGGCAACTACAGGTGGCTGGTGGCAAAGTAAGCATTAGTATTGCTAACTATGCACCCGGCACTCACTATCTTACACTGTCGAAAAACGGTGTAGGCCAGGTTATCAAAGCAATTACACTACAATAGTAGCCACGTACAGCAAAAAATAGAGGCATGTCGAAAGACATGCCTCTATTTTTTCAGCCCTAACTGTGCAATTAACTATTCATTTTCAGGTTGCTCCGCCAATCTATCATTTTCATTCTCATAATTCGCACCTTTACTCTTTTCATCGCCTTGCTCATAGCTATCGCCTGCCAGTTGGTGCGATCCCTGACCGAAGTTAGAGCCGCCTTGTGTTGTGCTACCCTGGTGAAAGCTTGCCCTTCCCTGGCTGCCATCGTCGGTACGCTCGGGGTTACCTTTACGTTTTTCGTCTTGTTCTTTATGGTCGTTCATAGTGTTAGTTTTAAGGTGTTCCTAAAGTATCGGGTTTAATATCTTCATCGTTGTTGGCATTCCCGGTTCTACGCGTTTGTTCGTCGTTATTGTCATCTTCCTGCCTTGGGTTCGATGCCATTC
>JAEZIL010000013.1 GCA_023436685.1 Bacteroidota bacterium
ATACAATGGTAGGTGGTGCAACCCTTACCAAACTGCTGGGCACATCAGCCTGGTATGCACCCGGTGCTGCCGGCGCTGCACTGGTAGAAAGCATCGTTCGCAACCAGAAGAAGGTATTCCCTTGCTGCGTAGCGCTTGATGGCGAATATGGCCAGAAAGATATATGCCTGGGCGTACCTGTAGTTATAGGCCGCAACGGTTGGGAAAAGATCATCGACTACAAACTGAATGCTGAAGAACAGGAACTGTTCAACAAATCGGCTGAAGCTGTACGCAATATGAACAGCGTATTGGATAGCGCAGTAGCTTAATATCAAAGCTCATTATACACAAGACCCGGCATTGTCCGGGTTTTTGTTTTTGTGTTGTTAACGCCGGATTTGTATAAATGCATTTTATTTTATTTGCATTTTATATCAAGCTAATGTTTGTACGTTACTTCTTTCTTGTTTTAGTGATGCTTGTGTTAGTTTTTGATGCATCTGCGCGCAAAAAGAAGAAGAAGGCAGAGCCTGTCATCAGGCCCGAACAAATAGTATTCAGTTCCTTAAAATTTGGTGCCACACCTGCCGAGTACAAACTGCTTTATCCCGACTCGCTGCAAAAAGTAGGTACGCATATCTATGTATTTCGCCCCCGCTTTGTAAATGACAAGCTCGTTTCGCTCGATATAGTTACACCGGCAGAAGAAGCCAAAGATTTTAAACAGTATGGGCAAGTGCTTACCAATGCTATGGTCGATTATTTTACCAGGGCATTCGGCCCGCCATTCGCACAATGGTATGTGCCCGCACTTACCAGCTTTACTACCTACCAGCGCGCCGATATCAGCAATTGGAAGATCAATAGCAAGAATATCGAGATATATATTGTTAAGTCCGATTATCGGTCGTTTCGCGGTGTATGCAGTATTACTAATAAAGCCCTGACCAGCCCACAGCCCTGATTATTGTAATCAATTTGTTAATCACCAAAACATTCCGCACACATACATTATTTTGCGGCGCAAATTACCTGCTATGAAAAAACAAACGTTGCTGCTTGTATTATTCCTCGTGCTAACAGCTATTACAACTTTCGCTAAAGGCGATAAAGATGCCCTGAATGATAAAATAGCTTACGGCGATGTAAAGTTTGGTGCTTCACCGGCCGAGTTTCACAAAGCCTATCCCGACTCATTGCAGAAACTAGGTAATTATACATACATATTCCGCCCGAAATTTGTTGACGGTCAACTAGTACAGCTAGATATAGTTACTCCTCCGCAAGACGCAAAAGAATTTAAAGAAGGAGGTGCTGTTGCGCTTAATACATTGGTGGAAGGGCTAACCAAACAATACGGCACTCCTAAACATTTCTGGACCATACCGCCCATGCGTGCATTCGAAGCAAACAGGAAGGAATTGGTAGCCGACTGGCAAATAGGCAAGAAGAAAATAGATGCCTATGCTATTAAAGATTATTATGAAACCTACTGGGGTATCTGTAGTTTCTCAACCGAAGAGTAGAAGCATATTCAAATAATTAAAGCCTGCATCAGCAGGCTTTAATTAATATCAGTCATAGTTACTATACCAGTCTTTTCTGTGCCATAATATAGCCCATATGCATCCCTTCATGAAACGAAAGGAACGTTATGGCTTCTTCAATATTGTTAATGTCAACACCATAGCGTGTAGTAAATGCAGTGTAGGTTTCAAACAAGCCCTGGTTATAATCTCTTCTTAGCTGGTCAACAGTTAAGTTAAGCAGGTCCCTTATATCTAAAACTTCCTGTTCGCTTACATCGCCTTCCGGCCTCGATTCGGGTTTGTACTTTTGAAAGAACTCTTCGCTTATACGCATCGGCACGTTCGACCTCCGGTAGCATACGCCCTGCATAGCAGCCACCAAATGCCCCAGGTTCCAGATAATATTATTATTGAAGCCTTGTGGTACTCTGTTTAGTTGCTCAAGACTAAGGCCCTCTACCATTTGCATCGCTTTTGCTCTCAGCTTTTCAAGTATATCGAATTGTGTTTCCATTCTTCAAAAGTATACAAGACTCGCATACTATATTGCATTATGCAAACGTTAAATTCCTAAAGCTTCCTTGTATGAAATACCTATTAACTATACTAGGCATTGTTACGGCTTATTGTTGCAGCGCGCAAACATATACACCTTTCCCAATAGGTTCTGCTTTTTGGCGTTATTACAGCACCTTTCACGAGTATGGTGCTTATAGTGTTAGTAAAATACAGCTCACTTCTACCAGCGATAATGTTGTATTTAATGGCAAAACATATTACAAAATAAAGGTGCGTGGTAGTGGTAATAGTGGTGGCAGCGGTTTCCCTCCCGACCCTGATAATATAGCAGAAGGTGATGATGCCGACTATATAGCTATACGCGAGCAAGATAAGCGCGTGTACATGACGCGCGATGGTCAGGTGGAATACACGCTATTCGATTTTAATCTAAATGTAGGTGATATGATGCCCTATGTCAGCACTTTGAGATACTTTGGAGGTATGAGTACTGAGTTTAAACAAGAGTACGATCGTATCAATTCTATAGATAAAATAATTGCACGTGGCTACAATGGCAGACCTAAAGAAATAAAGCGGTTTAATCTTGAAAATGGTTCCAGCATTATGGAAGGCATAGGTGGTACATACGGGCTCTTTACTTATTTAAACAAGTATGAGCCCTTTACACTTGAGTATACTTGTGCTGGTACGGAATGGACATATTGCGATTACATATGGCCACGTGGCACACCGCTTGCGGTTAATTATGTGCCGCAAAATGGTTTACGTATCTATCCCAATCCCTGTACGGAGGTGTTACATATTGACATGAATGCAGAAGCTGATCTTTATCTCTATAATATTACCGGTCAGCAGGTGGGGGTATATCATCTTACAGGCAAACGCAATACAATAGACATATCGCAACTTACAGCAGGCATTTACTTGGCCAGCATCAGCGATGTAAAAGGTAAACCTTTAGCAAGACAAAGATTGATAATTCAGTAAGTATTTAAAATAATAAGAGCCGGTTTTAGCCAGCTCTTATTATTAACTATTATGAACAAATCCTATTATTACCATATCTTATTG
>JAEZIL010000039.1 GCA_023436685.1 Bacteroidota bacterium
CGCCGGAAGGTATATTTGTACTGGAGCATACACCCCGTAACGATTATCAGCAGCACCCAAATTATGTACGTATGAAAAATTACGGCACTACTGTTTTTAGTTTTTTCCAACAACCCGCATAATATATCATGGCAAGAATATGCTTATTTCCAGGTACGTTTGACCCCATCACCAAAGGGCATGTAGATGTTATTGAACGCTCCGTGTCACTTTTTGATAAACTGGTGATAGGTGTAGGGATTAATTCATCTAAGCAACCCATGTTCAGCGTAGAGCAGCGCTGTGAATGGATGCGAAATATTTTTAAGGCCGATAAACGTATTGAAGTAACCGGCTATGAGGGCCTTACCATTGATTATTGCAAGAAAATAGGGGCAAACTATATACTTAGAGGTATCCGTTACATTGCCGATTTTGAATATGAAAAGGCCATAGCAGATATGAATCGTATGCTTGCACCTGAAATTGAAACTATTTTCCTTACCTGCTCACCAGAATACTCAACTATATCATCAACACTTGTTAGAGATGTAATACGTAATAAAGGTAACGTGAGCCTGTTTGTGCCTGAGGAAGTGAAATTCACCGAACATATTTAATACCTCCTGCGCTGCATCACCTTTGAGCGGTTATAGCGCTGCGTTTCTTTTAGTAATCGTTTTACTAAAAGAAATATAACAAGTCCATCATCCAGCCAGCCAAAGAATGGTATAAAGTCAGTCACAAGATCGAACGGCAATAAGACATATACTATCCCCAATATTAAAACCAGGTTTGTTAGCGTTGACATTTTATATTGCCCGCTGAATGCTTCGCGCAACATTTGCCACAGCGTGCGCCTGTTGTTGAAAAGCTCAAATAAGTGTTTTGTATTCCTGGCCCCTCTTGCAAAAGTAAATTTTGGCATCATCCCCTCCTATTTATTACAAATTTAGAAGTAGTATTGTTGAGGTAGTGTTAAGGACACCATTTAAAAAGTTAAAAAGCGCCGGTATAATCCGGCGCTTTTTGCTATTTTATCTTGCTGCAATCCTGCAATTTCTGCTTACGTATCCGCTTTTTAAGGCTTTTAACCAGTGATGACTGTTTACCTGTTCTTTCGCCACAATGGTATAGCTCCAGCAATGGATCTTTGTCAACTATTTTAGTATACAGTTCGCTCCGTGACGGCACCTGACTCATATTAGCATACTCCTCGTAAGTAATACTTAAAAAAGCAACATTCTCGCCAATCCCCTGATTATCGAGCAAATATCCCTTAGCAAGTTTAGAAGGTTTCAGATATCCATCTGCTATTTTAATATCGCCGGGTGCGGGATAAGATATTATCCGGGACCTGTCGTCAGACAGGCCTACCGGGACAAGATTACGATAATTGCCTTTCGTTTTATAGACAGTCAGCCCGGGCCCTGTAACAGCCACCGGCTGCGCACTGGCCGTAAAACCATAAATGCTAAAGCATACAAACAAAAACTTTCTCATTAACGCGCAACAGTCACTTTACGAACAATTGTTTGATCGCCAGACTTAATATGTACAAAATACAAGCCATTTGCTATTCCATCGGTAGCTATTGTTGCCAATGTGCCGTTTGCCGATACTTGCCTGATAACACGTCCCTGCATATCAACTAATGCTATCGAAGATTTACTGTCGCTTAAGCTGATATTGATAACGTTATTAGCAGGGTTAGGATAAACGTTAACGGCTACCTCTGTACTATTAATATTGCTAACCCCTGTTGGTGTCCTTTCAATTTGCATATCGAGACGATAAGTACCCATATCACCCGCAACTACAGGCGCTACACGGAACATAAGCAAGCCTCCCCCTTTTACGGTAAGTGGCGCAGCAATGCTGTCGTTATAAGCCATCCATGAAGTACCTTTATTGATAGACATAGAGAACCGTGCGTTCAGTGTATATGCTTTACCATTGTTGCTGCTGTTAGCATCTTGCAGGCGGGCGTTAATGGTATAATTATCGCCTACAGGCAGCATTACCTTATAAAAATCCATATCGTTACTTACATGGAAGTCAGACCCTTCCGTATTTATCTCAATAGTACCACCACCACTTACTGATACAGGGAGTTCAAAAGCATTCTCCTTAGTATTATTGCCATGCATATCTCTCTCGTACGCATCAGGTGTTCCTATATTAGAAGGCTCTACCCCTATAATGGCGTGCTGGCCGGTATTAAAACCGCCACCGCTACCGCCACCTGTACCCAGTGCAGGGGGATTCATACCTTCCACATCAAAATAACCATTAGAAGCACCACCCCAGCCCCAGTTAATGTGCAACATCTTGTCGGCATCATAACCATCAGCCAACCAGCAGTGCCCTTGCCATTGGTCGTTAAAACCTGCATATACTACCGGGCGCAAGTGATCAATTTCATTCACCAGCAGATCAACCCAGTCTTCATAAGAGTAGTCGTCTCTGTTTACACCACGTAGTGATGTTTTATATTTGAAATAGGTTTCGAAAGCATACTCTGCACAGTTAGTAACCGGGCTAAAATCGCGCGTTACATATGCGCCACTGGAAGCTGCACTATACTGCATATCTACCGATACACCAGCATGGTAATTAATAGTGGCTACGGCAGTATTGTTACTTGTAATGATAGTGGGCATAGATTGCCAATCGTATGTAGTAGCGCCAAAATTTACCGATAGCGTACCGAAATCGGAAAGATAGCTATGCGACCCCTTTCCTGTTTTAGGGTAATTCCAGTATTTCATCAGCTGGGCCATAGCAGTAGCAACACAACCAGTTACAGAACGGCTACCGCCATCAAGCGGGCACATTTGGTTATAATTAGGGCTTTGGTTCCATTTAGTAGAAACAAGGGGTAATACAGGGGTAACACCGGCATTGCCACGTTGTGCAATATCGCTACTGCTTATCAGATAATCCCAATTAGCTTTAATGGCAGCAGTGGAGGGTATATTGTTTTTTACAACATACTCTATCTGCTCCTTGTAATTGTTTAACATACCAACAGCATTACCAGGTATATTGTTAGGATCGAATGTTGTTTCTGTTGAATAGCCGAATACAGGCTTAACCTGGTCGTCAGCCGACACCATCACAAAAGCTTTATTACCTGCATTGAAGACATAAAAACAAGGGGTACCATTGGTAGCCTTTGAAATATAAACCAGTTCCAGCGATCCTGGCAGTTCTTCCGCTGCCAATTTCCCTTTCAGGAAGTGAGAACCTACATTCCTGGCAGTTTGCATATCCACTTGCTTAGCCGTAGCAAAACCTCCAAGGCCCGCCAAAACTGCTACCAATAGAAACTTTTTCATTGAATTTTGTAGAATATTAAAATGGAATTAAAAAAATAAGTTCTCAAGTTACGAAAAAAACACACCATATAGCATATAAACAGATAAATAAGTAAAGTAAGGGGATGAGGTGGACAGCCCCGGGGAAAATACTAACCAGCAGTTGCAAATCTTACCTAGCGTTACCATTAATACATTTACGGTTAGTTTCATATTATTGCCAATAATGAATAGGAAAGAAAGAATTTGGAATGCGCTTATTATAATCCTTACCCTCAGCATAACTATTTCATTCAATATAAATTTTGGTAAGCAGCATAGCCACTATTTTGGAGATGCGTTAGGATATTATATGTACTTGCCAAGCACACTTATATATCATAACCTTAAAAGCCCTGAAAAACTACCCGAAGACGACCCTTCTATTGCCCCATCGGCTTTGCACTATGCCGATCAGCTTAATGACTCGAAGAAACTAAGCCCTAAAGGAATTGCTTTTATGCAATACACATATGGCGTTGCATTATTAGAGTTACCTTTCTTTACTGCTGCGCATATATATGAGCTAACTATAGGTGGGCACTCAAATGGTTTTACACATTCCTATTCCACCGCCATATGGATAGGCAATTTTATATATGCAATACTTGCGTTACTGGTTGTTTACAATATTCTCAGGCGCTACTTTACTTCAACTATCTCTTTACTTACAGTCTGCTGTTTATTATTAGGCACCAACCTATTCTGGTTCTCAGTATATCAGTATGGTATGAGCCATGTACCTATAATGCTACTGTATAGCCTGCTCATGCTGCTAACCATTAAAGTTTATGAAAACCCGAAAAACCATTGGTTTATCCTTCTTGGGCTGATAATTGGTTTGATCGTTATTATTCGCCCAACTGATATAGTATGCATTTTTATACCATTGCTGTATAATGTATATAACAAGGAAACATTCATAAATAAAATAAAGTTTATTGCGCTTAATAAACTTAAGGTTTTGGCACTTATAGCTGCGGCAGCCCTACCTGTTATACCTCAACTACTTTACTGGAAGATGGTATCGGGCAGCTATATATTTTATAGCTATGGCCAGCAGTCTTTCAACTGGGCGCAACCTAAAATTGTAAACGGCCTGTTTTACTTCTCTAATGGCTGGCTACCCTATTCCCTGGTAATGATATTTTCTATAGCTGGTCTTTTGCTTTACAGAAAATATAAAAACTCGGCATGGAGTATATTTATTGTACTACCTATTTACATATATATTATTTATTCCTGGTATTGCTATAACTATATAAATGGAATAGGGTCACGGCCAATGATCCATATGTACCCTTTACTTGCCCTACCACTAGCTGCGTTTCTTTACTATGTGTCACAACGCGGCGTAATAATTAAAACCTTATGCAGCTTAATTATTTTATTCATGTTCAGTGTCAACTATTCGTTTAGCATGCTTAAAGCTAAACTCATATTCAATACTGATAATGGTAATGCCGTATTTGCATCGCAGGTTTTGTACAAAAGCAAAATGAATTACAATGACCTTGTAGTTTACGACCTACCTGTGAAGCAGCCGGACAATAACAAGCTGTCAAAAATAGCTGTGCTTGCCTATAGAGATTTTGAAGATAGTAGCCTTGCTTATACCATACCCGACCCTACCAATAAGGCCAACATGGCTTATGAAATGAAAGAGGATGAATACATGCCTGATGGTATTAGCATAGTGTATGATCCGAAAATTTTTAAGGGGGCCAGATGGATAAAAGCTAGTGGCAAATTTTATACTATTGACTGGCCGGAATACCCTAACAAAATACTGGTAGTAGAAATAAAGCGTGGCGAAAAGATAATAGAATGGTACGGTGTGAGTATAGACAATAAGCTAGGCATTGCTGACAAAAGCTGCAAACATAAGGAGGAAGAGTACACATACACCCACTTCGAACATAGATTATGGGCACCTATGTACTATTATGCACCCATACCTAAAGACATACTACCGGGAGATAAAATAACCTGTTTTGTATGGAACCCTAACAGGCAAAAGCTACTGGTAGATAATATTTCCCTGGAAATATACAAGTAGTGCAATTGTGCTATTGTATAAAACCTTGCTTATTGCTTTGCTCTATTTTGTACTGCATAAGCAAGGCCATAGTATTTGCACGGTTTTTAGCTTCTTGTGCTTTTTCGCCGGTAAATTGCTCATCTAGAGTTTCAAAAAATAATTGCTTCCAACGTTCAAAATGTTCAGCTGTTAATGGATTACGCTTATTCAAGTGTATATGCGTAAGCATTGGGTTGCCACGGTAAGTAGCCTTATCAAGCAATATTGTTTCCCAAAAATTTATCATAATTGGAATATGCGTTTCCCAATTAAAATTTTCAGCATTGTTGAAAATGTGGCCTATAAGGCTATCTTGTTTTACCTTTTCGTAAAATAATTCAACCAGCAACTGAATATCTTCCCTACTTTCTATTTCCTTCATAAATATATTAGTTATGCTACAGCCGGCCTTGCATATTTCTTTCTGTATTCTTGTGGGGTAAGCCCTGTAATACGCTTAAATACCATCCTGAAAGTCTTTAGATCATTATAACCTACATCGTACACCATAGCTGCAATATTCTGTTCATTCATCTCAAGCGATTTTTTAGCAGATTCGACCCTAACACGCTGCAGATACTCTAATGGTGTATTCTGCGTAGCGGCTTTAAACCTACGTATAAAATTACGCTTACTCATGTGTGCATGCTCTGCCATTTGCTCTACCGTTATATCGGTGTCAAAGTTCTGTTCTATAAAATGCTGCACCCTTAATATATCCGAATCGAAATGGTTATGCTGCCCTTTAAATACTGAAAAGTGTGCCTGGCTTACCCTATCCATATCTACTGCGTACATCTTACTTACCCAGATGGCGGCTTCTCTTCCACAAAATTTCTCAACCAGGTAAACAATTAAAGTTAAAGAAGAAAAAGCACCACCGCTGGTATATATACCATCTCTATCGGTAATAACCCTGTCTGATAGCATTTTAACCTGGGGATAGCGTTGTTGCATATCGGGAATAGCTGCCCAGTGCGAGGTAGCGGTTTTTCCATTTAACAACCCGGCTTCTGCTAAAAAGTAGCTGCCAAAACAAAGGCTGGCGATCTCCGTGCCCGATTGCTTTTTCTCCTTTATCCAATCAATAATTGCTTTGTTTTTCTGCAAAGCAGTTTCAGGGTTTATCATGAATGCAGGCACAATTATCAGGTCTGTCTCCTCAACCTCACCTATTGTTTTATAACAAAAGAACTGGGCAGGCACATTCAAATGGATGTTTTTGGATTTTTCGCTCACCAGTTGCAGCTCAAATGCCGGTTCCTTACCTATCTCTTGCAGGTAACGGTTAGTGCCTGCTATCAAATCGATAGTTCCGGATATTGCTGATAATACAGCGTCTTCAAAGATGACAAGGGAAACATGCATATGGTATAAGCTATGAATTGGATAAAATTATACTAAAATGAGGCACAAAAGCACCCTACCTTAGTCATTTTAACACCAATACTTAAAATTATAATGTTGGGAAATTTGTTGGAAAAATAAATATGAATACACGCCGTGAAGTAATTCAAACCTTAGATCAACTTATTAAAGAGGTATCATTAATACCGGAGGATAAAATAAACATAGTACCTTTTGCAGGTAGTTGGACAGCAGGACAGCTAGTAAGGCATCTGATAAAATCGTACAATGTAATACAGGCGATACATGGACATGTAACCCCAACAGAACGTGAGCCTGATATGAACTATGGGGAAATAGCAAAAATATTTCTCGATTTTTCAACCAGATTTCAATCGCCTGATTTCATTGAACCGGAAGTGCAGGCATACGATAAAACACAATTATTAGCATCACTTCGGCAAACATTGCATGATACTGAAAATGCAATAGCTACATTAGACCTTAGCATGACCTGCGAAGATCTGGAGCTACCGGGAGCAAATACCAAATTTACCCGCCTGGAATGGCTCTATATGATGCACTGCCATACTCAGAGACATGTACGCCAATTAAAAAACATAAAACAGCATTTAGAATAATTTATCAACCTTTATGAAACATCTTGCTATTATTATTGTAAGTTTTATAATTATGTCAACAACAGCAGCAGAAGGGAAATATGCCAGTATAAATGGTATTAACATGTATTACGAAGTACATGGCAAAGGTAAACCCCTGGTTTTAATACATGGTGGTGGTTCAACCATTGAAACAACCTATGGAAGGGTACTGCCGTTGCTTGCTAAAACACATAAAATAATAGCAGTAGAACTACAAGTACATGGCCATACATCGGATAGAAATTCGCCAATAAGCTTTGAGCAGGATGCAGAAGATGTTGCAGCATTATTAAAATACTTGCAAATAGAAAAAGCCGATGTGATGGGCTTTAGTAATGGAGGCACTACAACCATGTACCTGGCTGCACGCTACCCCAAGTTGGTAAATAAAATAATATTGGCATCGTGTATGTATAAACGTAGTGGTGTGCCCGAGCAGTTTTGGGAAGCAATGAAAACACCTAAATTCTCTGATATGCCTCAAGCATATAAAGACGAGTATAAAAAGGTGGCACCTAAGCCCGAGCTATTGGACACCATGTTTAACAAATGCGCGCAACGCATGCAAATGTTTAAAGATGTACCCGAGGAAGAAATAAGAGCGATAAAAGCACCATCATTAATAATTGCAGGTGATAAAGATGTACCTACGCCTGAACATTTGGTAGAAATGTATCGCAATTTACCCAACTCATCGCTTATAATAGTGCCCGGAGGACACGGCGACTACCTGGGCGAAGTAACAACTTTAAAAAATAATACACAGCAGTATGAATATGTACTGCCAATGATAGAGGCATTCCTTCAATAACACTTCAACACAAAGACCCTTCGTGCATGTTATTAGATGAAGCTAACTTTATATAAACAG
>JAEZIL010000110.1 GCA_023436685.1 Bacteroidota bacterium
GCCCAGGCATACATAACGCAGGCAGTCTACGCCATAAGCTACTACATTTGGCTGCTGGTTGAAGATGCTAATGATAGGCTTTGCGAATATGAAGAATATGAACGTCACCAACCCCAGGAACATCATATTCAACTGCGCAGTTTTCCACACCGAGCGCTCAGCCCTGTCGGGTAGCTGTGCACCAAGGTTTTGTCCTACAAGGGTTGCCGCAGCATTGGCCATACCAAAGGCAGGCATTAATGTAAAGATGATGACCCTGATAGCAATAGTATAGCCGGCAAGTGCATCGCTGCCAAAGCGCGATATAATGCGCATCAGAAATATCCAGCTGGCAGAATTGATAAGAAATTGCGCTGTACCGCCGGCGCTAATGCGCAACAGGCTTTTCACTATAGGCATGTCAATAGCCATGTGCTTTACTTGTATTCTGATAATTCCCTTTCCTTTCATTAAATGATAAACCTGATAAAGCACACCAATACCGCGCCCAATGGTAGTTGCCAATGCAGCGCCTGTTAAACCCAAGGCAGGTATAGGGCCAATGCCATATATAAGAGTAGGGCAGAGGATGATGTTTAAAATGTTAGCAAGCCATAAAGAGCGCATGGCAATTGCGGCATTTCCTGCTCCGCGAAATATACCATTGATAAGGAAAAGCAGCATAATAACTATGTTGCTGCCAAACATTATCTGCGTATAGTGATAGTTGTTGTTGGCCAGAGAAGTACTGGCACCCATAAGCAGTAGTATATCTTTAGCAAATAGCACACCGGCTATACTTATTACTAAACTGATACCTGTGCCTATATAAATGGCTTGCATAGCAGTATGTGCGGCTTCGTCAGGGTTCTTTTCGCCTGTGCGCCGGGCAACCATTGCCGTTGCAGCCATGCTGATACCTATAGCTATGGAGTAGATAAGTGTGATAACAGATTCGGTTAACCCTACGGTGGCTACAGCATCTATACCTAGCTTGCTGACAAAGAATACGTCTACTACTGCAAATAGAGACTCCATAAGCATTTCTAATACCATTGGTACTGAAAGCATGAAAATGGCGCGGTTGATACTGCCTGAAGTATATTCAGATTCTTCGCCTGTTAAGGCAGTTTTTAATAAGCGTAATATATTACGGCTACGTGATGTTTCACGTTGTGACATGATAAGTTTTGATTAGTGTGTTTGTGAAAATGAACACGCATAACATGCGTGCAAATATTGAATGAAAGCAGTGCCTGATAGCAGCAGGCGGCAACTAGAAGGTCATGGCCCTGAAGATTAGTATGGCAAAAATAGATTGTTTTTGTTAAACACAAATATTTTTTATGTAACCAACACTTTATAAAAATGATACGTCTATCATGTAAACCGCACTTATGAACCTACGTTATTTACTTTTGGTTATATACGCCAGTTTGTTTTCCCTAAAGAGTTATGCTCAGTGCAACGATGTTATTACACTAACCACTACACCAGCCGTAGTTTGCAGTGGTACCGATTTCCTGATAGAAGTTACATCTTTGCCCGGTGCAACTTATACATGGACCGGACCTGCAGGTAGTGGTATCAATACGCTTACAGCATCAAGCACCACTATAAATAACGCATCCAGCGCATCGCACGATGGTATGTATAATGTAACGGTAACCTTGCCCAATGGTTGTGTATACCAGGCAGCATTACTTTTAAATGTTGAGACTACGCCCTCTAAGCCCGTAGTTAATTTTAAAAGCCCTATATGCCCTAAGGAAAATGATACTATACATGCTTTCTCAAGTGGCATTGGTGGTGTTACTTTCTTTTGGTCGGGGCCGGGATATAATTATAATTCTACAAACAATAGGGCCATAATAGAGAATATTGCCCCGTCTGGCGAAGGCATGTATGATGTATATGCAGTATCTACAGGTGGGTGTGTTTCAGAAACAACTTCATTCTATGTAGATGTACACCCTGAAGTGGTAGCTAATTTTACTATACAATCATATATTGGTTGCGATAAGGATTCAGTTCGTCTTACCAATACATCCACAGGTGCTTCTTCTAGTTTTTGGGATTTTGGAGATGGCAATACTGGCTCCGATCTATCACCTAAGCATACTTATTATACACAGGGCACCTATACCATCACGCTAATTTCCAATAATGCTTTCTGCTCCGATACCACCGAGCAGCAGGTTACGTTTAACCATAGCATAACAGCAGGCTTTACAGTAGATGATGACAGTGTATGCCAGGGTACTATTATCAACTTCACCAATACATCGTCTAGCATCCCGGTAGCTATACCTGCTGCCGAATGGATATTTGGCGATGGCTTTACAACTAATACGCTTGATGCAGCACATGCATACGCAAACTACGGTTACTACACTGCTACACTTATTGCTACCGATGGATATGGATGTAAGGATACTTTTGAAAGAGACATCCTGGTTGATTCTGCAGGATCTATCAATTTCACTGCATCGGCTAAAGAAATATGCCCCGGCACCTCTATTCACTTTGCAGGTACCTTTATGGAGTGGCAAAATCGTGGTGCCAACTGGGACATGGGCGACGGTAACATATTAACCGGCCTGGCCGAACATACCTATACATTTTACGAAGAAGGCACATATGCTGTGAGATATATTGCCGAATACCGCATTTGCCCGGCTGTAGAGTATGTTGAGAATATTGTAGTTAAGCCACAGCCTAAGATAAACCTGGGCCCCGATACGGAAATATGCCCCACAGGCAAGCCGGTAACATTAACCGATTATATTAATGAAGATAATCCTAAGGCTAAATGGCAATGGAACGATGAAACCAAGGCAACTGCATCATCGGTTACAGTAAGGCATTCGGGAACTTATTCAGCAACAGTTGAAATTGACGGTTGCTCATCAACAGACACAGTAGTAGTACGTAACAATTGCTATTTGAATATTCCTAATGCTTTTTCGCCTAATGGTGACGGTAAAGAAGACTATTTTCTTCCCCGCCAGCTTCTGGCTAAAGGAGTCAGCTCTTTCGATATGAAGATATTCAACCGCTGGGGCCAACAGGTGTTTGCTACAGGCAGGGTTGATGGCCGTGGCTGGGATGGTACATATAATAATGTAGCCCAGCCTGTGGGCGTATATGTGTATATTATTAAAGTGTCGTTTATAAATGGGGCACAGGAATACTATGATGGAAATCTCACCCTGTTACGATAAAGCCGGATAAACATCTGGAACTGTAAAGCCTCCGCATGGAGGCTTTACTTATTATATATATTCATAGTCCGTTCAATGCCTACAGCGGCAAAGCTCTCGATTATTTCAATACTCTTTAGTATCTTTTCCTTTACAATCGGCAGCTCTTGGTCGGTCCATTTACCCAATACGAAGTCGACCTGCCGACCCTTTGAGAAATTGCTGCCAATGCCAAACCTTAACCGGGGGTATTTATCGGTACCTAGCATTAATTGTATGTTTTTCAATCCGTTATGCCCTGCGTCGCTGCCCGATGGCCTTAATCTTAATGCTTCGATAGGCAGGGCCAGGTCATCTACTATTACCAATACATTTTCTATGGGTATCTTTTCCTTTTCCATCCAGTATTTAAGGGCCTTCCCGCTCAGGTTCATATAGGTAGTTGGCTTGATCACAAAAAAATCTTTGCCTTTCCACTTACTTTTTGCAAAAAATGCATGTCTATCTAAAGTGAAGCTGCCCCCATGCTTTATTACAAAGGCATCGGCAACATCGAAACCGATATTATGGCGTGTACCATCGTATTCGAAACCAATGTTGCCCAGCCCGACGATAAGGAATTTCATGGACGCGAAGATAAGGCGGGGCAGGTATACAGCATACTAAAAATAGATGCGAAAAAGCTAAGCAAAATAGAAAACTTAAGTTTTTTTACTATTTTAGTAGCTGTAAAATAATATAGTAATTTTTTAATATAGCTTACAAACTGAACCTTCAATAAATACTTGGAAATGCGTAAAAAATTATTCCTATTCACGCTTTTAGGTTTATTCACAACCCTAGCACATGCGCAAATAGTATGGCTTGGCCCGGTTACTCATACCTCAGGCACAGCATCATATCCCGGCAATATGATAGCAAATCATAATGTTACTATAAGCCGCACTGCCGATGTTAACCTATCGCCTTTGCCACAAACAATTTGTGCAACAGGCCCTTATATAGTAGGGGGGTATGGCAGGGAAGATATCAACTTCCATTTCGACCAGTTTGCTACGCAAGTGAAGGTAAACATTGCCGACTTCCAGTCGAATGATGAAATAGCATTTTATATTAATGGTATTCAGTACAATGTACTGCCAAGAGACCTTTATGATAACGATGTGTGTTTACCGGCAGCAGCGCATACGGGCCTTACAATGCCCAATGGCCATTTAACATCTTCATCACCAGTGCCCAGCACTGTACAGGTAATAATAGATGCAGCTCCCGGTACTATACAAGATTTTAAAGTAGAGCACGTATTCAGCAACCCTGCTGCCGGTGGTATCGTTTTCGATCTTCAGTTTGCTGATGATACCTGCCTGCAGAGGTTAGATGCAACCAGCGATACACCCTGCTCGGGCAGGATATTGCATTTATTTGCTACCCAGTTCCCTAATACAACTTACAACTGGTCTTATACACCACCCGGAGGCACTACACCTACATGGACAGCTACCGGCCACAGCCCAACCCGTACTAATATCTTAACTATTCACAATGGTGATTATATAGTTGAAGCTACGCGTGGTGCATGTGTGTATAGGGATACAGTTAAAAACGTGTTCATCAAACCAACCCCTCCAAAGCCAACCATCACTTACCCCAATCCAATGACAACCTTCTGTAAATCGGATACGGTTAAGATTTTGGCTGTAACAAGTGGTATTGCAGGTATTACATACCATTGGTTTGATGAGAACTGGAATGTTGCAACGCAATTTGGCGATACGCTTGCTATAGTTGATGTACAACCAACCCACGAAGGTACCTACCATATGTATGCAATCGGTACTACAGGTTGTTATTCCGATACCTTAGATTGGGACCTGGTTCTGAACCCCGATGTGACCGCAGGTTTTACTGTTACCCAAAAGCTAGGTTGTGAAGGCGATACTTTTATATTGCATAATACCTCAACAGGTGCTACTTCCGTATCATGGTTCTTCACCAGAACCGGTTCGACTATACTTACCCCTATAGGCAGCGATTGGAACGATAGCGCTTATGTTCAACCTTATGACAACAACAATCCAGACCCTGTTGGCTATAATATTACACTTGCAGCATATAATGGTTGTAAGGATAGCGTAGTAAAACCTGTAACCATCTTCCACCCGCTTATTGATAGCTTTATAGTAGACGATGATGAAATATGCCAGGGAAAAACAGAAATAGAATTTACTAACCTAACTTCTGATCCTATAGCAGGTACAAGCCATGCATATTACTGGGCATTTGGTGATGGTGATTCCAGCGATAATAAAGATGTAACACATCTTTATACAATAGCCGGCATATACTATCCCACATTGTATGTAGTTGACTTCTTGGGTTGTGTGGATTCATTCAAGCATCGTATAGAAGTAGATTCAACCGGTGCAATTGATTTTACGGCTTCAGACACAACAGTATGTTTAGGTAAAACCGTTGTTTTCGATGGTGTGTTCTCAAGACTAGGTAGCTTGACAACTGAATGGGATTTTGGTGATGGTAATGGCATGGCCGATACACCTAATGTTGTATATACTTATGAAAACGTAGGTAAGTACAATGTAACATTCACACTACACAACCGTATATGCCCCGATACTGTTAAGAAAAGAGTAATTACGGTTAAGCCATTCCCGCAAGTTGATTTAGGGCCCGATACGGCAATGTGTCCTAACGGTACACCTATAGCTATTGGCGATAACGTTAATCAACCTAATGTTACCTATTTATGGAACCAGCCTACACAGGATGTTACAAACTCTATACTTGTAAGGCATCCGGGCACTTATTCGCTTACAGCAACATTAGACGGCTGCTCAACAACCGATAGCATACTGGTAGCTAAAAACTGCTATGTAGATATACCGAATGTATTTACTCCTGATGGTGATGGTAATAATGATTATTTTATGCCACGCCAGTTTATGTCAAGAGGTATACAATCTTACAACATCCAGGTATTTGACCGTTGGGGTAAGAAAATATTTGAAAGTGCAAGCACTAACGGCCGCGGTTGCGATGGTAAATATAATGGTGAACCACAACCTAATGGTGTATACATTTACCTGATAGATGTAACGTTTGTAAATAATACAAACGAACGCTACCAAGGCAATGTAACCTTGCTGAGATAAAATTGAAGAGTTAATGAATATAATAAGGGGCTACAATTGTAGCCCCTTATCTTTTGAAGTTGTTTAAATTATTTAGTTAACCAATAATAGGTTAACGCTACGCTGCAAAATATTGAAGGCTATTTCAGCCATCAGGTTTTCCTTATCAAGCGTGGGGTTCACTTCGGTCACTTCAAAGCAACATATCTTGTGGTTTTGCATTAAGGATGCCAATAGATCCTCAGCCTCACGTTCGCGCAGGCCATTACTAACTGGCGTGCCTGTGCCGCGCGATATAGAACTATCAAGGCTATCTACGTCAAAAGACACATATATATCATCGCAACTGCTAAGGTGCAGCAGTGCCTGCCTTGCTACATGCTCCACGCCCTTCCTTCTAACCTCCTGCACAGGTATCACTTTAATATTATGGCGTTTCAAAATACTCTCTTCTTCTTTTTCATAGTCTCGCAGGCCAATAAACACAATATCCTCAGGCTTTATTTTAGGACTTATCTTTCCAATATTTTTTAATTGGTTCCAGAGGTCTACAGTTTGTTTATCGGGCGTGTGTACCTGGTTCTCAAGATTATCTATGCCTAAAGAAGCTGC
Source organism: Bacteroidota bacterium (assembly GCA_023436685.1). Classification (GTDB taxonomy): domain Bacteria; phylum Bacteroidota; class Bacteroidia; order Chitinophagales; family Chitinophagaceae; genus Polluticoccus. Next base: position 6,944 of record JAEZIL010000110.1, read on the forward strand.
CAATGGCATACCATGCATATTACCCGATGGAGTAGTATAAGGAGTATGCAGATCGGCATGTGCATCGATCCATATAACGCCCAACCGGTTTTTAGGCTTAGCTATTTTTATTCCTGCTATTGTTCCCCCGGCAGTGCTGTGGTCGCCCGCCAGTACTAATGGGAATAAGCCGGACTTTAAAGTATCGGCTACAGATTTTGACACCCGCTCGTACATTGTGTACACTCCCTGAATTCTTTTTGCGTAGGGAGATGCCACCGGTGCATATAGCAAACTGTTCTCAGTCTCTACCTGTTCAGACGGGAAGTTAACAAAGAAATTGCTCATGAAGTCGAGAGCAGCTATCCTGATAGCGTCGATACCTAAACTGGCACCACGAGTACCTGCTCCTATTTCTGACCTCACCTCGATGATCTTTATATTGCGCATAAGGGTAAACAAAGATATTAAAACGGCACTGCTTGGGCAAAAGCATTAGAAGGGGTAGTTAATGGCAAAATTGTAAACCAGGTTATCTCTGGCCGAATTGCGATAGCCAAAGAACTGATTGGCTACCCAACCTCCGTTATAAGGGTAAGAGGGATTCTTAACAGGGAAGGCTACATCGAACCGCACTACAAAGAAGCCTCCAATATCTAAGCGAGCACCGGTACCTGTGCTTATTGCTATGTCTCGCCAAAGCTTATTAAAAGCAAACTCGCCACCAGGATAACTGCTGGATTTGTTAGCCAGCCATATATTGCCTGCATCGGCAAATAAAGCTCCCTTTAGTTTTAACGCCCCTGCAAATAGCTGTATTACATCAAATCGGTATTCACCATTCCATTCCAGCTTTATATCGCCTGTACGGTCTATAAGATTAATAGCACGTGATGAATCGGTATAACTGCCCGGGCCTAGTTGCCTGATACGCCACCCCCTGATACTGTAAGCACCACCAACAAAGTATTGCTTGATATAGGGGAGCACTGAAGATTGCCCATATGGCATACCAATACCGCCATAAAAGCGAAAAGCGAACATGGAAGCAGGTAATGTAAAGAAATGTTCGACATCAAAATCGAACTTAACATATTGAGCGTAGTTGGTGCTGTTAGAACCAAACAAAGAGGTAAGACCTGTCATTAAACCCCCAGCCTCCTCTAAAGCCAATCTCAAATATGAATAATTACGTCCAAATTTCTTGTCTTTATTGCTAAAGATAAATGCTACGTTTTCGCCCTCAATAAAGGTTTGCTTATACGTATTACGCAAAAAGCTGTTTTCAGCCAGGCGCTTTTTAAATGTGTCAGATATATAGGGTAGCCTTATATCATTAATGAACATAGGAGATACTTCCCAACTCTTTGTACTCGTCTCTTTCCATTTATATGTAATACTTGCCGAGGTATTGATCAGGTTGAAATACAAAACACGGTCTAGAAGGTTAACCCCTGCACCTATTACTGTACGGGGCGTAGTGCGCTTGCTGAAATTTTTGATACCAAAAGGAACAAGGAATTTTGGCATGTCGAGCGATGTATTGAACCCCGCACTACGGGTTAGTAGTTTGAAACGGTCAATAAATCTGTTTCCGCTCGAATCGTATCGCAGTTCAATACCTCCGCTTAAGGTCATGGTTAAAAGGTTGGCGCCACGGCCTACATTACGGTTGCGAAAACTTACAGTAGCGGCACTACCGGCTGCATACGTATTGCCTGTTGATCCTTCAAGGTTTGTATTGAAATCAAGCTTCTTGCCAGGTGTTAATATTATGGTGCAGCTCAGCCAGTTAGCGCCATCGTTCCGGGTGGTATCTTCTGTAAGAATTATACGCGAGGTTTGAAATATGCCCAGCTCATTCAGCTTACTAATTGTTTGATCGTAGTTGAACTGAGAATAGTATTTATTGGGCTCCAGAAAGATATGCCGTTGTAGTACTCTTTCATTTACATAGTAATTATGATAGCGGAAGGTGATACTATCTAGTTTCTTTTCAACCATTGTACTATCCCTTATGTCATCTCGTCCTACAAAATCGGGAAAAACACGCACCCGGCTTATCCCATATTTCTGAAAGGCTTTGGGTTCTTCATCGGCACGAAGTACGATACGTATATTCAAGGTTGGTTTCTTCTGTCTTTTCTGAAATGCCAGTATATTTAATGTGGTTTCGAAAGGGTTCTCAATATTACGCGCATAGTGATCTTCCAATGTGTCTAAAACAAAGCTCACATTATCGTTGTTAAACTTATAATACCCATAATCGCGCAATAGATTTGTTATGCGGCTCTGCTCCTCCTGCAGTAGAGGATAGGAAAAATCATTGTTCTTTTTCAGTTTTGTTTCGCTGAAGTTTTCACGCAGTATACTGGCTATGGCACTATCCGGCACATCGGTACTCACCTCATTTATCAGGAAATTTGTGTTGGTAGTCACTTTATAAGTGACAAATGCACGCTTGCGTTTTAATACTGTGGTATCCGTTACGTCAGAGTAAAAATACCCTTGCTGAAATAAGTACCCTTTTATGTTTATAGCTGTTTTTTCCTTCGATGCACTATCGTATATAACAGGTGCTTCCACAGTTTTCGATTTCAGCTGGAAGTTATTGGTATCTTTCTCGTATTTCTCGTAGCGATTGTTATAGAGCCAGAGTTTGTATGGTATAAAGCCAAGAAAATAGGTGTTAGGCTTTTGTTCTATCAGGCCTTCAATGTTATCTTTCAATTCACCTTTTCTTGTTATCGACCTGTCAGTTTTTAGTTTTACAGTGTTGGACCTCAGCAGGTATTCACCTTCTTTAAGGTGGCGTGTGCTATTGCAACCTACAGAAGCAATGAACAAGATTGTGCATGCAATAATAAAAACAATACCGTTTCTTCCGTGAGCCATGTATGCTGTTAGTACAATTAAATTTAGTTTTGCACAATGTTGTCTAAAGCGCAAAATAAATACATTCGCTCGTTATCGCAGCAAAAATACCGTAATGAGCACCAGGTATTTGTTGCTGAAGGAGATAAAATAGCGCTTGAATGGCTTAATTCTGACGCAGACATAAAAATGATAGTAGGTTTGCAAGATTGGATAGCACGCCATCAAGCATCAATAAAAAAACACCCTCATGCCACTGTGCATGTTGTAGAGCCACATATCCTTGAAGCTATTTCAACACTTAAAACTCCCAATATGGTGCTGCTGGTGGTTGGCATGCCTACTAAAAAGCACTTAAACAGTTATAAATGGTGCCTCGTTTTAGATGATATTCAGGATCCCGGCAATATGGGCACTATCATTCGTATTGCTGACTGGTTTGGCTGGGAACAGGTAGTGTGCTCGCCGGGTTGTGTAGATGTATATAATCCTAAAGTCATACAGTCGGCAATGGGGGGGCATTTACGCGTCAATATCATTGTACAGGATCTGTCTGCCTATTTACAACAGGCAGATAAGCCGGTTTTCGCCGCAGCCCTTCAAGGCGATAATATATACCAATTGCCTGTTCAAAAGGAAGGGATATTGGTCATAGGCAACGAATCGAAGGGTATTTCAGAGAATATCATGAAGCTCGCTACCCGAAAAATCACCATTCCACGCCGGGGTGGGGCAGAATCTCTTAATGCCGGGGTGTCCGCCGGTATTTTGTGTGCTTTGCTTTCAGGGCAATAATTTGAGATACCGTTAAGGTTTATTGGCATATCTATTGTATTTCCTAAGCATATCTCCATTACAATGCACAGACTATTTCTATTATTGTTCATTCTAAGTTCTTTTTCTACAGAGAGTGCCGCCAGGAGGAAGTGTGTACTGAAAATAGAACTGAACGACCATTCGCCATTGACAGTAGCAATAGACAACCGGGACTATAAGAAAGTGGGTACATCTCTTACATTCAACGATTTGCCCCCGGGAAGGCACTATCTTAGGGTGTATGAATATAAAGAGTATAGAGACGGGACTGGAGGGAATGCAAAGCTGGTATATACAGGTTCGGTTAGGATTAAGAAGAACACTTATACCCACTGCGTGGTGAACCCATCAACAGCTGAGATGATGGTAACCACTCATGAAATGGTGATGGATAACAGGCCGGTAAGCACCCCAAACAATCCATCGAATAAAGAGATATCGGGCACACTGTCAGGTAAAGAAATAGATGCTCTTGCTAATGAGATACAAAGCAAAGTGACTGACACAGACAAAATGAAATTATTACAATTACGTCTTGCTAATAAAACCTATACTACAACACAGGTGCGCATTATGCTACCATGGTTTCATTTTGAAGAAAGCAGGCTTGAGCTTGCAAAATGGGCATATGCCAATACAGTAGACAAAAATAACTACCGAAATATATCTTCAGATTTTGACTATGAAACCTCTGTTAAGGAACTGGAATCTTTCTTGTCATCTAATGGCCGTGCACGCTGAGGGTAATTTAGCTTATAGATACGGTTATATAACAGGCCTGTAAGGCAGCCGATAATGGCACCCAATATGCCGCCGCAAAACACATCGAGCGGGAAATGAACACCTACATACACTTGCGCGTACGAAACTAGTATAGCCCATGCCAATGCTACTATCCATATACGCTTTACAATGTGCTGCAAGGAAACAGCTGAAAAAATAGCGAGTGAAAAGTGATTGGCAGCATGCGATGACGGGAAGCTATAGCCACCACCACAGGGTACTATATTATGCACAATCCCTTCCAGGTAAGGATTGTTGCATGGGCGTACGCGCTGAAATATAGGCTTTAGAATAGCAGCACTGATATGATCGCTCAAGGCAAACGTAAGTAGAAAAAAAACACACCACATCCAGCCTTTGCGCTTGAAATTGCCGGTCATAAACAATAGCAAGAACAAATAAAGCGGTGCCCAGGTCCACTGATTGCGCAGATAGGGTACTACAGCATCTAAAAATGCATTATGTCCCACTACGTTCAGGTAATACCATACCCTAAAGTCAAGATATATTAGTTCATCAATCAAGGAATAGCTCTTTATTTCTTAAATATCATCACCAGCCTTGGCGATGTTTGTTCGTCGTATTTATTCAACAAATAGTCGCCAAATGTTTCTACTAATTCAAGCCCGGCAATTTTAAACATTTCAATAAAATCTTCCAGTGTAAAGGCTGCTACACTTTCCATATAGTGCCTGCGCTTATGATCAGCATCCAGGAAGTCAATTTCTTTCAATATATGTTTGCGTTCTATGCGACGGGTAATATGGAAAGTATAACTACCCCTGCGCACAGTATCTTCAGGTATCAGGTTATTTATTACCTGTTGTGTATTCAGATAGTCAATTACTAAGATACCATCTTTCTTTAACGATGAAGCGAAGGATTTTGCTGCTAACAGGTGGTCCCTGTCGTGCTCAAAATAGCCGAAACTGGTAAAGAAATTGAAGGCGTAATTAAAATAATTTATATAAAATGGCATACGCATATCATGTACATAAAAGTGCAGCCTTTCATCCTCATGAGCCTTAGCCTTTTCTATACTCAGGTGAGATAGGTCTATACCTGTTACATCATATCCGTGCTCTGCTAACTGCACGGCATGTCTTCCGTCGCCGCAGGCAATATCCAGCATACGGCAATCAATATCAGGTTGTAAATGGTTTAAAAGCTTTTCTATAAAAGACCTGGCCTCTTGCTCATCCCTGTTTTGATAAAGAATATGGTAATAAGGTGATCCGAACCAACTTTCAAACCAATCAGTTTGTGGCATAATATGCTGAATTGACGGCAAAAATAGCTGTTCGAAAATAAATAGAGCATACAGATACCAAACTACTTAAAACCAGGGTAGTGTTTTGCTGCTTAAAACCTATCTTTGCAGCCTATTTCAGAGTAATGAATATTAGTTTACGCCGTTTTTTAGTATTTAACCGCCTTTTAATAGCTGTAGTTTTAATAGGTCTTGGTATATGGATGGGCATAGCTGTTACATGGTGGCTGGGCTGGTTACCTATTTTTATAGCCCTTATTGTTATTGCAGTGCATTTTATGTTGGGCCCAATGACCTTGATACAAGGGTATATCGAGCAAGGCGATATGGAAGGTGCACAGCAAATGATGAACCGTGTAAAATATCCTAACCTGCTGTACAAGCCGGTTCGTTCATCATACTATATGCTGCGTGCTAACCTGTCGACCATGACCGATGACCTGGATAAGGCTGAAGCTGACCTGAGAAAAGGACTGAAAACAGGCACAGGTGAAAAAGAATTTGAAGGAACAGCCTACCTCCAACTGGGCTCTATAGCATACAAAAAAGGTAATACTAAAGAGGCCTACGAACACCTGCGCAAAGCAGTGAAAATTGGCCTGCCTGATAAGGATAATGAAGCCACTGCCTACTTGCAGCTATCTGCCATATGCATGCAGCGCCGCGATTTCCGTAGTTCTAAGCTATATTTCGGTAAGGCGAAAGCTTGCAAACCTACCAACGCACAAGTGGTAGAGCAACTGAAGGAAATGGGCAAGTATATGGCCCGCATACCGGGATAATCAGGACTACTTAGCTTTTATAAATATTTGAGTGTAATAGGGGGTGCCATCGCTCCCTTTTGCTATTCCTATACCTGTGTAGTTATAGTTACCCAGTATATTTTTACGGTGGCCCGAACTTTTGATCCACATATCTACAACTTGCTCAGCACTTCTGGCCCCATAAGCAACATTTTCAGCACCACCATTAGCACCCGGTATTGCCTTCAGCAGTTTATCCAACCGGCTATCAAAACCGCCATGTCCAAAGCTAACACGTCGCTTGGCCATATTGCTGCTGTGCTGCTCTGCTGCATTTTCAATAATATTTTTCTCAATAAGTGGAGGCAGCTTCTTCTTGGCCCTGTATTTATTGATCAATACAAGTATCTCCTTTTCCATACTGCCTGCAAATGCAGGAGTGCTAACCACAACTAAAAATGCTGCAAATAATAATATGGTAAAGATGCTTCTTAAGTGCATATCTGGTTCTTTACCCAAATATTTTCAAAAGCTATGCCATGCTATCCTTTACAGGTTCTTTATATCCTATCTTATGCCCTATGGTAGCAAACATTAACATATACAGATAGCAGGGTATCATTATCCAGAAGGCAAGTTGAAGATTACCGTTATAAAATACCCCCAGGTTGCCATATATGTATGGTATAATTGCCCCTCCGGCTATACCCATAATTAGCAGGGCAGAGCCTATTTTAGTATGCCTTCCCAAACCCTTTATTGACATAGGCCAGATAGCAGGCCACATAGTAGCATGGGTAAAGCCTAGCAATGCCAATAACAATACCGATATTTTGCCTGAAGTAAATAACACACCGCATATTAATAACAGGCTTATTACCAGCATAATACGCAATAATGCTTCCTGGCTCAATACTTTTGGAGTAAGCAAAACGCCCGCAAAATATCCCGCTACCATAAAAGCAAGGGTTAGGGAAGTAAGGTATTTGGCATACTCTATAGGCACATTCAAATAAGAACCATAGTTAATAATATAGTCTCCTGCCAACACCTCTACACCTACGTAAGCAAATATGGCAATAGCACCTAAAAACAAATAAGTATAACTGCCTAGCGGCCTGCTATCATTTACCTGTAAGACATTATCCGCATCATTTTCTTCATCACGTATGTCGGGTAATGATGAGAAACGAATCAAAACAGCTACCGCTAATAATACAATTGTTAGAATAATGTAGGGGTTAATGATACGATTGGCCAGATCCGTTAGCATGGCCTCCCTATCTGCCACACTTGTGCTGGTCTCCAACTGCTTGTTCAGGCTGTCCATATTGTTAAGCAGAATAGTGCCAACCACAATAGGGCTTAGAAAGCCTGCTGCCTTATTGCATATTCCCATCAGACTTATACGTTTAGCAGCGCTCTCAATAGGGCCAATTATTGTGACATATGGGTTAGATGCAGTTTGCAATATTGATAATCCAAGGCCTTGCACAAATAAGCCCGTTAAAAACACCTGATAACTACGTTGCATTGCTGCCGGTATGAAAAGCACACAACCTACAGCCATAACCAGAAGGCCCAGGCTCATACCATTTTTAAAGCCGGTCTTTCGTAATATGGCAGAGGAGGGTATTGCCATTACAAAGTAGGAGATAAAAAACGCAAATGTAACCAGCGATGCCTGTTTTATATTTAGCTGGCATGCAGTTTTAAGAAATGGAATTAACGTACCGTTCAGCCAGGTTATGAAACCAAATATGAAAAACAGGCAACCAATAAGTATTAGCGATGAGGCATATGATTTCTTCGTATCCTGATACATGCAAGCTTTGTTAGGACTCGAATATACATCAAACTACTATAAGTGTAGTAGCTTGTAGCATGGTACAATGTTGTATTTTACAAGCATAAACAATTGAGCAATGGCACAGGAATATGCACTAGGTATTGATATTGGGGGTACAAATACATCGTTTGGGGTAGTAGACAAGCGAGGCAATATTATTGAGAAGGGCAGTATGCGTACACTTGGAAATACTGTTGCTCAATACATACAGAACCTGAAACAGGAAATTCAACCAATAATAGATAAGGTAGGCGTTAACCATATTAGTGCGGTAGGTGTAGGTGCACCTAATGCCAACTATTATACGGGAGAGGTGGCCAATGCCGCTAACCTGCCTTGGAAAGGTGTTATACCCTTTGCAAAACTGATGAGTGAAGCTTTGAATTTGAAGGTAACTATTACAAACGATGCAAATGCTGCTGCGCTGGGCGAAATGATGTATGGTGCAGCAAAAGG
>JAEZIL010000208.1 GCA_023436685.1 Bacteroidota bacterium
GCTTTAATAGTATTGGCCCATATTATGGAACCGCCATCTTTCAGCTCATCCCTATCAACCGAGGTAAGTACCGCATGCTTTACTTTCATCAGGTATATAGCTTCTGCCACTCGTTGAGGCTCATCCCAATCAACAGGGTCTGGCCGGCCGGTTGCTACGGCGCAAAAACCGCAAGAACGGGTACATATATTACCTAATATCATAAATGTTGCAGTACCCTCGCCCCAGCATTCCCCCATATTCGGGCAATTGCCGCTTTCGCAAATAGTATGCAATTTATGGGTATCTACCAGGTTACGCACATGCCTGTAACCTTCGCCGGTAGGCAACTTAACCCTTAACCAATTAGGTTTTTTAACCCTGGTTTCTGTAGTATCTATAACGTTAACAACGGGTAATTCCTGCATAAAAAACAGTGCAAGTTACGTAGCTCACCAGCGTCCACCAAATTGCAGTGATACATACACATCAACAAAAAGGGGCTTAGCATCCTGAAAAGCCATCAATTCAATCTTTTTCATATAATATTCTGCATTAATACCGGCTTCCAAGGCCATTTTGCTTTTCTTGCTGGCGGCAAAATCGAAGTGCAAGGCAGTTTTTGCATGCACGCCGGGTATCATTTTTAGTTCATTAAGGCCTTTAGAAAAGCCTGAACTGCCTATAATGTATTGCCCCTGCTGTAGGCCAAGAAACTTTCTCTCTGTTTCAGCATCGTACTTAACGCTTTGAATGACACCCTCTCCCTGGCTGTAAATTTCCAGGTAATATGGTTTTTGCAAACCCAAAGTCAGTCCACCAAGGTATACCCAGTGTACTGAAACGGTTTTTGTCTCAGCTTTACCGGCTATCATCTTACGCATACCATAGCCCAGCTTAAAGGCATAGAAACTATTGGTTTTGCCATAAATGAAGGGCTTGTTATCCCTGTTATCCAGGCCGTTAAGGTTATTGTTTCTTTTGATCTCTTTGGGGTGCTTCTTTTCACTCAGCTCAATCTGCAGCACTTTTGTATTGTAGAAATAATCGCGGAGCTTTTCATTACTCTTCACCCACCCTTTATCTACAAAAATGCCCCAACCATTGGTAGTAAGCCTCATACCACCACTCAATTCAGCACGTATAGGTTTGGGTTTCTTTGGTTTTACAGGCGGTAAAAGCAGCGTGGTTGACTTTTCACCAGGCAGGGGTGCATCGTTAATAGTTTGCGCAAAAGAAGCATTGCTGCTTATACCAAAGCAGCATGCGCAAACTAATCCAAGCGATATTGATCTAAATACTGATCTCATATATACGATACTCCAAATTTCACAAAAAACACATACCAGAGTAATATTAAGGTACGAATTTCTTTGCGGGTAAAATCACATCATTGTAAATTTACCTCAAATTTACCCAAATTGACATCCAGGATCATCTATACCGGAGATTTACGCACTGAAGCCACCCATTTAAAGTCGGGAACAGTAGTTGAGACTGATGCTCCGCTCGATAACCAAGGGAAGGGGGAACGATTTTCACCTTCCGACCTGGTAGCAACAGCCCTCGGCTCTTGCATGATGACAATCATGGGTATTGCAGCCCGTACACATGGCATAAACATAAACGGCACTACCTGCGATATAGAAAAAATAATGGTGGCCAACCCACGGCGTATTGGCGAGATAAAAGCAAGACTGGAATACCCGAAAACAGAAAGCTATACCGATAAAGAGAAGAAGATACTACAACACGCAGCACTAACCTGTCCTGTATTTGAAAGCCTGCACCCCGATTGCAAAAAAACAGTAACCTTTATTTGGCCTTAAGGATATTAAGCCCAACAGCGCAGCTAAGACATTTTTTAGGCAGGCAATAGTTGTTATACAACTGTATTTGTGCCTGCGATTCGCTTGCATTACGAGATGGCCAGCCATATCCTGCCCACTCGTCTGTAATATGGTTTTTCTCAGCCTTAACTGTATCCAGCAACTGAATGGCTTGTTCTTGCAGCTTTGTGTCGCCCACCCTTTGGGCATATAGGAACTGGATAGGTGCTACTGTATTAATAATGATATTATCAATGGAAGACCTACCTAGCTTCTTAGCTACTTCCTTTTCTGCCGGTTCATCAAATACATAGTGTGACTTCCAGTAATCGCTTGCCTCTGCCTCTAACAATGGACGTATTTGTTTTATATCGTTACATTCTATTAGTTGCGAGAACAAATGCACTGAATGCGAAATAAGATCGGCGAATTGGGAGATACGAATAGTAGGAAAGTTAGCCGGGCGCAACCTTAGGAACTTCCACAAGTGTGCTTGTATAGGATGTAGTTTGTACTTCACCCGCAGATAGTCGTATTCAGCCTTTAGCTTTTGAGGATACTCATCATTGTGTATTTCATCCAACATTCCTGCTTGTCCAAATAGCAAGGCTTCTATTTGCAAGTTATTACCCTTATGTTTTGCAAGGATATTCAATGGTAGCGACCTGGCAAGCTGTAGAAACGCATCTGCATTTACCTTAAATCCAAAGTTAGCAGCCATGCGCCAATACAAGAGATTCCGCCAGTCTTCTGCCGATTCGTCCAGTAGTTCTTTCCAACTTACAAGTTTCTCTTCCCACCGCTCTACCAACAGTCTGCTTAGCCACGCCTCTTTTGTTATATATCGCACAAAAGGCAATTGCGAAGCACATGGAATACTTGCTGACTGACCACTAAGTGTCCCATACTTATCTAATACGGATTGAGATATATGACTCCCTAAGATCAACAGTGGAATTCTTGGATTATGCTCCTGCAGATCATTTTCCAATACTACGTGCAGTATCACATTATTATATGCAGCATCAGCATTATGCCCATGTTTTTGCCAGTCGCTGGAGCGTATATGTAATTCAATATTGCCGGCCAGTGTAGTATTACCAACTTTTATTCTTGCATTGAGAAAATCGGGACCTGCATTGGTATTTAAGCTGCCCGGATGCATTACAATAACAGGTTCCTGTTCAACTGTAACAAGTTGAGTAGGGTTATATAAACTATGCTGCCAGATGAATTGCAGTAGCTGCTCTTGCAAGGGGATACTTATTTGTAAGCCAATTTACAAATATGCTGCCATTTGCTGCTGATATTCTTTAGCTGCCTTGCCTGCTTGTTCAGCAAAATCAATCCCCTTACCCGCATATATTACCCCGCGGGAAACATTAATCAGTACTCCTCCGTCACTATTCAGCGTGTTCTCGCAAACAGTGGCTACATCGCCTCCTTGCGCGCCAACACCCGGTATCAGGAAAAAATGATCGGGAAGCATTTGCCTTACATGTTGCAATTGTTCTTTTCGTGTAGCACCTATTACGAACATTGTATTATCAGGAGTACCCCAACCAGCCACCGTCTTCAATACTTTTTCATACAGCATTTCATTACCTGTTTGTTGCAATTGAAAATCTGCACTGCCAGCGTTCGATGTAAGACCCAATACTATTGCCCAATTACCTTCAAACTGCATAAATGGCTGTACACTATCAGCACCCATATACGGTGCCACAGTCACACTATCAAACGCATAGGTGCTGAAGAAGGTCTTCGCATATTGCTCGGCAGTATTGCCAATATCGCCGCGCTTAGCATCAGCTATGGTAAAAATATCTTTAGGTATATAATCAAGGGTTTTCCCAAGGCTTATCCAGCCTTTTACACCCTGGGCCTCATAAAAAGCAGTATTAATCTTGTATGCAACCGTATAATTCTTTGTAGCGTCAATTATTGCCTTGTTAAAAGCGAACATGGGATCTTCTTCCGCAAAAAGATGCTTGGGTATTTTTTCCAGGTCGGTATCAAGGCCAACACATAAAACAGATCTCTTTTCGCGGATTATTTTAACCAGCTCACTACGTTTCATAAAGTAACAATTGTGGCCGCAAAGTTAATAGTTTACTTATACTTCCCTATTTTATCATCAATAGCCATATCCTTAACCTTACTCACATGTAGTTTCATATTAATTAGTAAAGAATCTGCACCGGCCTCGAAACAAACTGTTTGTACATCATCCAGGAGACTTTTTATTTGCTCATAGGGCCCCTCAACTACAGTTTCAAAAGGACAAACCACGTATTTCATTCCGGTACTTGTAATCAGCTCAATTACCTTGTCAATAATGGCATAGGCCTCATGTTGGCTTTTTTGTAATGGCAATACCTGTATAGCGAGATTTACATTATGATTCATACACTAAATTAGGAATACAATTTATTCTATTGGTAAAATCTATGAATAGATATAAAGAATATCTTTTTGTAAACCTCTTCTGCCTTATTTTTGGCACTCATTAAAAACCATAATTATGAAACGCTGCCTGTATACACTTGCATTTTGGGCAATGGCAACCACTACAGCTTTTGCACAAGACTTAAAACTTCCATCGCTAAGTCCAAATGCTAAAATATCTCAGGACTTCTCCACCTCATCTATTGAGATATCTTATAGCCGACCTTCAATGCGTGGCCGTAAAATATTTGGTGATGTTGTACCCTATAATGCTGTGTGGCGAACTGGCGCAAACTCTGCAACAAGAATAAAACTTGGAGAAGATGTGACCATGGGTGGAAAAGAGCTTAAAGCAGGTGAATACGCTATATATACTATTCCCGGACAAACTGAATGGGAAATAATAATAAATAAAGGTATTGGCAACTGGGGCAATATGGGCTACGCTACAAGCGATGACATAGCACGTTTTAAAGTAAAGCCTACAAAGCTGTCTACCGAGGTTAGCACTTTTACTATCAACCTTGCGGATATAACATCAAGCACTTGCAACCTGGAAATGAAGTGGGAAAACACTAAAGTGGTTATACCGATAAAAGCAAATAACGAGCAACGACTTGCCGCTTCAATAGATAAAGCTATCAATAATCCCTCTATTCCTTATTACCAGGTAGCAAGCTACTATTTTGAAAATGGCCAAAACACAGAAAAAGCATATGAGTATGTAACTAAGGCTACAGAACAAAACCCTAAAGCTTTTTACATGTGGCACCTAAAAGCTAGGATAGCTCAAAAAATGGGTAAAAAAGACGAAGCTATTGCTGCTGCGGAAAAATCGATGGAAACAGCTAAAGGCTCTGCATTCGAAGCTGATTATATCCGCAACAACCAAGCCATTATCAATAAGGCTAAAAAAATGTAATTTTCATTTAGCATACATAAACCCACAGTGCTTACTTACTGTGGGTTTATTTTTTAATACCATTTATGAAAAAAATCCTGCTGGTTGGTTCATTACTTTTCAATAGCCTATTCGCATATTCACAACAGGTTCGCCCAGTATCATCTGCACGAATCTATCACGAGATATCTCAGCTTAAGCATTTAACCAATGTTCTATATTTCGCGGCGCACCCCGATGATGAAAATACACGGCTGCTGGCGTACCTGGTTAATGACCAACACATACGTACAGCTTACTTATCGCTAACACGGGGTGATGGCGGTCAGAACATTATCGGTAGCGAACAGGGTGCTGCATTAGGTTTAATACGTACTCATGAGCTGCTGCAAGCACGTAAGCTTGATGGAGCTGAACAGTTTTTTACACGTGCCATAGATTTCGGCTTTTCAAAAAACTATACAGAAACATTTAAGCACTGGAATGAAGACCTGCTTACAGCTGACGCCGTTTGGGTGATAAGAAAATACAGGCCCGATGTTATCATTTGCCGTTTCCCGCCTAATGAAATGGCAGGCCACGGACAGCACGCTGCATCGGCCATCATTGCCGAAAAAGCATACAAAGCTGCCGGTGATGCAAACAAATATGCTGAGCAATTAAGCATATACCCTGCATGGCAAACTAAAAGGATTTTGCTGAACACTTACAGATTTGGCGACCGGAATACAACCTCTGAAGATC
>JAEZIL010000223.1 GCA_023436685.1 Bacteroidota bacterium
TCCTGGGCATGTACCAGCAATGGCAAAGCCATAGCTACGCAAAACATTAATTTTCTCATTATAAAGTAGATGTACGGAACGAAATTATACAATTACCAGCCAGCGGCGCAAAATATTAAGGGGCAAAAATAAGGGGAAATCAATGCAAATCAACGCTATATAAAAGTGTTTCGCCGTCCTCGTTTATGCCGTACAACCGTGCCTGGTGCACTTTGAACGATGTGAACAATTGCATCAACGCCCGGCTCAGGTTCTCCTGTCTAATATCATCCTCCAGTTCAAGCATGTCTTCTTCTTCCATGCTTTTCAGATGCTCTTGTAGTGCAGCATCGCCTTTCATGGCGTCTTCTATTTGCTTCAGCAGATCACTGATCAAAGGGGCGGGTTCTCCCAACCCGAAATCAAACAGCATTTCCAGCAGTGTATCCGCATCTTTAAAAACCTGGTTCTTGATAAACATGGCTGCAAAACTACAAATTATCTACTGCAGCAGTATACATGCTATAGCAATGGCCGCAGGTACTGTTTGTACAAACAAGATGGTTTTTTGCGAGGTTGCAGCTCCATATATACCGGCAATTGCTATGCAACTTAAAAAGAACAGGGCAACGTTATTACCCCAAACGGCATCGCCAATACAAAGGCTCCAAATGAGCCCTGCCGCCAGGAAGCCGTTATACAAGCCCTGATTAGCAGCTAATCCCTTAGTATCCTTGAACAGTGTTTCGGGAATGCTTTTGAACACTTTTGGCCCACGTGTTGTCCACGCAAACATTTCAAGCCACAATATGTATAAATGCAACAAGGCAATGATACCAATCATAAGTTTTGCGATCATTTCCCTATTACAATGAATTTAAAATATTTTAAACAGTATTTTTTTACGCAACAGATGCTAAAATGTTTTCGATGCTTGCTATGCTTGTCCTAACTTTATCTAAAGTTTTGGCACATGAGCAAATATTCAGATACACAATATAAGATTAATAGTTTTTTCGATAGTTATGCTGCTGCCTTAGAAAGTTTTGACAGCAAGGCTATGGTAATGCATTACTCCTTACCCTGCACCTTTATGTCCGACGAATCGGTAGAAGTGTTCAAGGATGCCAGCAAGCTGGAAGGTTTATTTAACCAGGGTATTGGCTTTTATAAACAATTCGGCATAGCTCATGCACGGCCCGAACTATGGGGTAAACGCCCATATACCAACAGAATAACGAAAGTAAAAGTTAACTGGCAATATTTTGACAAAGAGAATAAGCCGGTATACAATTGTGATTATCAATACATTCTTAGGTTAGATAAACACGACAAATGGAAAATTGAAGTAGCGATATCTATTAACGAAAAAGAGCGGATGGAGGAATGGATGCAGAAAAAGGGGAAAGCCACGCAGCAATCACTTCTTTAATAAAACTAAAAAGCCCCCGCATTGCAGGGGCTTTTTAGTTTATTATCTGTTACGTCTGCTATTTGAATGCATTGATGCCTGTCACGTCCATACCTGTTATCAACAAGTGTATATCGTGCGTACCCTCGTAGGTCACTACCGATTCCAGGTTCATCATGTGGCGCATTATGCTGAATTCGCCGGTTATACCCATGCCACCCAGTATCTGCCTTGCCTCGCGCGACACTTTCAAAGCTATATCGCAACTATTGCGCTTAGCCATAGATATTTGTGCAGGTGTAGCCCTGTCCTGGTCGCGCAGCACACCCAGGCGCCAATTAAGTAGCTGGCTTTTTGTTATTTCTGTTATCATCTCTGCCAGCTTCTTCTGTGTAAGCTGGAAGCCGGCTATCGGCCTGTCAAACTGTACGCGTTGCTTAGAATAGCGCAGCGCAGTATCGTAACAATCCATAGCGCAGCCCAGTGCGCCCCATGCAATACCGTAGCGGGCGCTCGACAAGCAGCTCAATGGCCCTTTCAATCCTTTAACGCCCGGCAGTATATTTTCTTTTGGCACTTTAACATTGTCAAATACAAGCTCACCTGTTGCCGAAGCACGTAGCGACCATTTACCATGTGTTTCAGGCGTTGTAAAGCCTTCCATGCCACGTTCTACTATAAGTCCGCGTATATCGCCCGCTTCGTCTTTGGCCCAAACCACGGCTACTTGTGCAAATGGCGCATTCGATATCCACATCTTAGCACCATTTAATATTACGTGATCGCCCGCATCTTTTATATTGGTGGTCATACCGGCGGGGTTCGAGCCATGATTAGGCTCAGTAAGGCCAAAGCAGCCCATCCATTCGCCCGTTGCCAGTTTGGGTAGGTATTTCATCTTTTGCTCCTCGCTACCAAACTTGTAAATGGGGAACATTACAAGCGAGCCTTGTACTGATGCTGTAGAACGTACGCCTGAATCGCCACGCTCCAGCTCCTGCATCATAATACCGTAAGAGATATAGTCAAGCCCGGCACCACCATACTTTTGCGGAACAAATGGCCCAAAACATCCCAATTCACCTAACCCCTTGATTATCTGCGATGGAAAAGCTGCATTCTGCGCATATTCCTCTATTATTGGAGATATCTCTTTTTTCACATAGCCCCTTACCGAATCTCGTATCAGCTTATGTTCGTCTGTCAAAAGTTCATCTACCAGGTAGTAATCCGGGTGTTGATACAAGTCTTTTTCCATAAATATGTTAAAGTTGAAGATATTTTGTGGCGCAAAGGTAGCATTTTTGACATAAGCGTTATAGCTTTACACTCTGTTTTTGGCAGGAACTGTGTTTTTACTAATGCCTATTCGCGGATAGATTATATCCATTATGCACTGAAATGCTGTATCAACAAGGGTTTTAGGAAATTACTATAGTAAGTTAAGCGTATTTAACAAAATACTGTTAAAAAACGGAACATTATTTGCGGCAAATAAAGATAGAAATTTTGAGCTAAAAATTTGAAAAATATTTTCTCAAGATTTCTGTTTTATTGGTACGTATTAAATATTAAAAATTTTCTATTCTTATGAGGCAACTCAAAATTGCTACCCAGATCACCAATCGCGATTCCCAGGCAGTAGAAAAATATCTGCAGGAGATCAGCAAAATATCAATGATTACGCCGGAGGAGGAAACTACCCTTGCTCAAAAAATACATATGAACGACCAGCGTGCGCTGGAAAAATTGGTTAAGGCTAACCTTCGTTTCGTAGTTTCTGTAGCTAAACAGTATCAGCACCAGGGCCTTTCTCTTAGTGATCTTATTAATGAAGGTAACCTGGGTTTAATTAAAGCAGCTCAACGTTTCGATGAAACTAAAGGCTTTAAGTTTATCTCTTATGCCGTATGGTGGATTCGTCAATCTATTCTGCAGGCTTTGGCTGAACAAGGTCGTTTGGTTCGTCTTCCTCAAAACAAAATTGGTACTTATAACAAAGCCAATAAAGCATTCATAGCATTCGAGCAAGAGAACGAGCGCGAGCCATCAACCGAAGAACTGGCCGATATACTGGATATGAGCGAAACGGAGATCACTAATATCTTCACAAGCAATACCC
>JAEZIL010000301.1 GCA_023436685.1 Bacteroidota bacterium
GTCTATTGTTATATTGATGGCGAAGATCAGTTTCCTCATAATTATAGTTGATTTTGGGTTTTTACTAAAATTAATAAATGCACAAATGAAAAAAGCCGTTCCAAATTTTGAAACGGCCCTGTATATAACTTGGTTTATTTATTCTTTTTCAGGTGCTTTGTCTATCAGCTCCATAAACTGATCCAGTTTAGGTGTGATAATGATTTGTGTGCGGCGGTTGCGTGCTTTACCCGCATCGGTTGCATTGCTGGCAATTGGGTTGTATTCGCCGCGGCCGCCGGCAGTCAGGCGTTTGGGGTCAACACCAAAATTGTTTTGCAATGCCTGAACTACTGATGATGCACGAAGGGCACTCAGGTCCCAGTTATTACGAATGTTGGGTTTCGAAATAGGCACATTGTCGGTATTACCTTCTATCAGCACTTCATAGTCGCGATAGTCGTTTATGATTTTAGCAATTTTAGTAAGTGTGGAATTAGCAACATCAGAGATCTCGTAGCTGCCCGATTTGTACAACATGTTATCTGACAGGGAGATATAAACCACGCCTTTCAGTACTTGTACATCAACATCCTGCATTTCTTCCCTGCTGAGGGAGCGGGTAAGGTTGTTGGTAAGTACCATGTTCAGCGAATCGCTCTTATTCTTGGCATTTACCAGTTGTTGTATGTATTTGTTCGATGCATTGATCTCATCTACCAGCTTGGAAATATTAACATTGCCCTGGCTGCTTGATGTCAAACATTTATCCAGCGCGGCCTGTAGTGAAGCTACATTAGAACGTTCGCTGGCAATTTGCTCCTGCAGGCTGCTAACACGTGCATTTGCAGAGGAAAGGTTGCCCTGGCAGTCCTGGTTTTTTGCATTCAGCTCATTGTATCGGGCCTGCTGCTGACTGTAATTTGTTTGCAGCTCGCGATATTTTTTTTGACTTACGCAGCCGGTTGCCAGCAAAGTAATGGCCAGTCCGGTAGCAGTTAATGCATGTAGTTTCATAATATGCTTTGATTAAAATTAGCAGGTGTAAAATAGATGTTTTTGATGATAGTGTGTATAATTGATGGCTACGATTGTGTTAAAAACGTAAACGCAGGTAGTAGTACTACCTGCGTTTTGCATATAATATATACGGTAGTATTATTTTCTTTCGTATAAAAGAACTTCTACCCGGCGGTTAGCCTGACGGCCTTCTTCTGTATCATTGCTTTCAATGGGGGCAGCCTTTCCCATACCCGCTGTAGTGATACGTGAAGCTGTTACACCGTTGCTTGAAAACAATTCTTTGGCATTTTCAGCCCTGCGTTCCGATAATGAGTTGTTTACTTCATCAGTACCTACATTGTCTGTATATCCGTTTATCTTGGCATCTATTCTATCATAACGAGACAATACAGAAGCAAAACGTTGTAGTGATGGTTTAGCATCAGATTTTATTACATCCTTGCCAAAATCGAACATAGCAAGCTCAGGATAAATGACACGAACTGTATCTTTCTTCCACTTGATCTTAGCACCGGTTATTTCACCTTTAAGATCTTTGTGGAATTTCTTTACATAGGCTTTTTTGCCTGTATGGCAGGCACTTAATGTAACTACAGTGGCTGCAAGTAATGTGGTAATTTTTAGAAAACTCATAGTATAGATTTTACAAGCCCAGTATTAAAAATTCGTGCCGCAAAAAAATAGCCATTGCGTTAGCAATGGCTATTTTAATATATAATACAAGTTTTATAAAGCACATGCGCCACCTTGTGCTTGTGCCCCGGTATTAAGGTTCCTGCATGAAGTTTCGGCATCACTCCTCTTCTTAGCTTTAAACTCTGTACGAGTAGTGCCTACTGATGAGTTAGGGTAAGTACAGGTACATGTATAGGTTTTTTCGCAAGATGACATAGCTATAGCCATAACAAGGCCAGATATGATCAGGGTAAATTTTTTCATTGTTGTTTGTTTTTAATTAAAGTGTGGAGGCAAATACTATGCCAAGGGCTACTTCTTGTTATGTGCCCCTTCCATTACGCTCTTCAGCTCAGGCTTTTCTTTTTTCTCACGGCTCAGTACCCTATATATTATATAAAGGCTAACAAGCATGCACAATGCACCTATTAAAAAATGGATACCCGGAAAATGGAAAGGTGCCTTATCGGTTGTAAAGTAAGTAAAAGTGCTGTTCATGATAAGTGGGCCAATGATTGTAGTAACGCTCATAAGACTTGTAAGTGCGCCTTGCAGCTCGCCTTGCTGGCCCGAGGGCACGTGGCCGGCTATTACCGACTGCAACGAAGGCCCGCATATACCGCCCAGGCAATAGGGTATAAGAAATACGAACATCATCCAGCTTTCGGTAGCAAATGCAAAAAGCACCATACCCAGTGCATAAAGTAATAAACCAATATAAATACTTTTCTCATCGCCTATCCTGGGGTTTACTACCCGTGTAAGCCCTGCCTGTACTGCACCTACAAGCACACCTACTACCGCCAGCGATATACCCACCATCTTTTCCGTCCAGTTGAACCTGTAAATTGTAAAAAAGTTCCAGTTGCCCTGTACGGCTTGCGCACCGAGGTATATTAAAAAGAAGCAAATGGCGAGCTCGCCTATTTCAGGGTGCTTGGTAAGAA
>JAEZIL010000127.1 GCA_023436685.1 Bacteroidota bacterium
ATCTGGCACCATGGCACGGGCAATCCCAGCTCTTTTCAGCACTATTCCATTCCACAATACATTTTGCATGTGGGCAAACCGGGTCCAAAGCATGTATTTTACCAGCTTCATCTTTATATAAAGCGACTTTTCTGCCCTCCCAATCGGCAAGCGTTGCATCTCCGGGAGCTAATTCAACAAGCGATTCTATTTTTTGATAACTGAATCTTTTGCCTATAAATTGGCTAATGACATCGGCATTTTCTTTAACAAACTCAGTGAATCCCGCAATAGGTTTTATTCTGGATGGAGAAAATATTGATTCGTACTTACTTTTTCCTGTTGTACTAAGCTCGCATATGATTTTTCCTGTTAGGGAACCGAGTACCATACCATTACCACTATAACCGGTTCCTGTGTATACATTGTCATATCCTGGAAGCAACCCTATGTAAGGCAACCCATCGGCTGAATTAAAGTATTGAGAAGACCACTTATAGGCCACTTCTTTTATGTCAAAATTCTTACGTACGTAGGCCTCTAGTTTACGAAAAGGCTCTTCTGTATATTTTATATGTCCGGTTTTATGATCAAATCCGCCTGCTATCACATATTCCTGACCATCTATCATTTGCGATCTGAAATAATTATATGGGTCTTTCAAATCATAAACTAACCCCGTGGGGTAATTGCCACTATTTAATGTAAAAGCCATGGCATAACTTCTATATGGGGCGCAACGAAAATGCAGAATATTTATTCCAGGTGGTATATGGGTGGCAAAGGTCAATTTTTCGGCTTTAATTTCTCCTAATGAAGTTTCAACAGTTATTGGCTCATTACCATGAAAATTATTAACTATGCATTGTTGTAGAATAACTCCTCCTTCTTGCTCAAAAGCATTTGCTAAGCCATGTAGATATTTTGTGGGGTGAAATTGTGCCTGAAGATCAAAACGACATATTTTCTTAAAGTTGAAGGGTATTGGCAAGCTATCAGAACAACTTGTTGCAACACCAGCCCTAAGAGTAGCTTCTTCAATTTTATTAAGTATATCAACCTCATCATCAGTTTCTGCATATAAATATGCAGGCTGATAAGTAAAATCGCAGTCTATCTGATGTTTATTGATTAGCCCTTCTATTAGATCGATTGCTTCGCGTGTTGCACCGGCAACTAGCTGAGCAGTTTCTAAGTTAAAATCCTTCTCTATTTGATTATAAGGTGTGTCTAAAATGGTATTAAGATGTGCTGTAGTGCCACCTGAAGTACCAAAACCAATGTTATAAGCCTCAACCAGAATGCAGTTTTTGCCTTCTGACTGTAATAATAATGCTGTAGTAAGTCCTGTAATGCCACCACCAACAATAAGAAAGTCGTAAGTTCTATTTTTATCCCAGCTATTTTGGGGTTGAAAATCTTGTACGCTTTCTTGCCATATACTTTTTAAATAACCATCCCGTTTCATAAAATACTATTATATGCTATTTACATACAAAAGGTATTCCAAGAGGTTACAAATGACCTAAGCCGGCTAATTATGAATTGTCTCTTTCTTTCTCTATGCGACCTCTGCGCAAGGGATCAGCTGTATAAGTAGCATACTCATTACGTTGTTTTAATAAGTCTAATGCTTGAAAAACAGCTTCCTGAAAAGAACCTATGTCGGCAAGGTTCTTGCCGGCAATATCAAATGCAGTACCATGGTCAGGCGAGGTGCGTATAACAGGCAAGCCTGCAGTATAATTCACTCCTTCACCGTGCGCAATTGTTTTAAAAGGAATTAATCCCTGGTCGTGATACATTGCCAATACGGCGTCGAATTGATTATAGCTACCACGTGCAAAAAATGCATCAGCACTATAAGGGCCAAAAACAAGGTGGCCATGTTGCTGTTGGGCTTCTATAGCAGGCTTAATAATGGTCTGCTCTTCATTTCCTATCTGGCCACCATCGCCTGCATGTGGGTTAAGGCCAAATACTGCTATCTTAGGTTTCGCTATTCCAAAGTCTTTGACAAGGCTATCTCTCAGTAAAGAGAGTTTAGAAGTGACTAATTCTTTAGTTAATACGGCAGTAACTGAATTAATTGGTATATGTTCAGTAACTAACGCTACACGTAATTCGTTGCTATAAAGCAACATTAGCACATCTTTTACGCCAAATTTGTCTTTAAGAAATGGAGTATGGCCAGTAAAAGGGAAGTCGGGTGTTTGTTTATTGCTTTTATGTATTGGTGCAGTTACAATTGCATCCAGTTCATTGTCTTTCAAGCATTGAGCTGCAACCATAAGTGATCTTATTGCATACTTACCTCCAGTATCGGTAAGCGAACCTGGTTGCACAGGTACTTCATCATCCCAACAGTTGAAAAGGTTGACCTGCTTAGGGTTAAGTTTGGTAATATCTTTTGTATTGGAAAAGCTAAATGGGAAGTCACTCAAAAGCTTTCGATAAAAATTAATAACCTTACTGGACGAAAAAATAACAGGTGTGCATAAATCCAGCAAACGATTGTCTGAGAATGTTTTAATGATTATTTCCGGGCCAATACCATTTAAGTCGCCTATAG
>JAEZIL010000018.1 GCA_023436685.1 Bacteroidota bacterium
TCGTAATGTTGTTCGCCACTTTTATCGTACAAAGCCATTTTCTGCTGTACTATATCCTGCACCAGGTCGTTGGTTAAATTGGTGATACCTTCCGGCAAAGAAGATGCAATTAATTCAACCAGATTTAGCAACCTGCGCGCATCACCCCCGCTTAGTTGCAGCAATGCCTCCCAATCTTGTATTGAAAGACCTTTAGCCTTCAGCCATTCATCTTTTTCCATAGCCTGGTTAACCAAAGCCATCATGTGCTCTTCGGTCAAAGGCTTCAATACATACACCTGGCTGCGGCTTAACAATGCGCTTATCACTTCGAATGAAGGATTTTCAGTTGTAGCGCCAATTAAGGTAATGATTCCCTTTTCAACCGCCCCAAGCAAACTATCCTGCTGCGCTTTATTGAACCTGTGAATCTCATCTATAAACAATAGCGCATGGCCTGCAAACCTGGCTTGCTCAATAACAGCCCGCACTTCTTTCACTCCGCTGTCAATGGCGCTTAATGTGAAAAAAGGTATATCAAGAGAGCTGGCAATAATTTGCGCCAGCGTTGTTTTACCCACGCCGGGAGGGCCCCAAAATATGATAGAGTGAGCTTTACGGTTTTGTATAATTTGTTCCAGTACTTTGCCCTCGCCAACAAGGTGCTCCTGGCCAATGAACTCGTTCAAGGTTTTGGGGCGCATACGTTCTGCTAAGGGTATATTAGACTTATCCTTCATTTTATGTTTTTCTTTTATCGCTATTCCCTAATTTCGCTATCTATGTTACGCAAGTTACTAATCATTACCTGCCTATCCACTACCGTATTGGTGGCATATGCCGACAAAAAAAAGAAGAGTAAAAATAATACTGCTCAGCAGGAAGCCGTTGATGATACCAGCACCAACTACAAGGCTCTGGGGTCGCCCATGCCACGTATTTATGCGGTAACTGCTAAAGGCGAAAAAATAACAACAAAAGACGTGCAAAACGAAGCAAATCTCTTTGTAATTCTTTTCAACCCTACTTGCGAACATTGCCAGGACGAAGCAAGGCTGCTGATGAAGAATATAGACATGTTTAAGAAAAGTAAGGTACTTTTCCTTGCTACCGACAACATGATGTCTTATTTAAGCTTCTTCGATGCTACAACGGGTATAAATAAGGAACCAAGACTACCCGTAG
This sequence comes from Bacteroidota bacterium, assembly GCA_023436685.1. Lineage (GTDB taxonomy): Bacteria > Bacteroidota > Bacteroidia > Chitinophagales > Chitinophagaceae > Polluticoccus. The sequence continues at coordinate 1,165 of JAEZIL010000018.1, forward strand.
CAATAGACAGTGCAAATTTCATTAACAAGACGTTTACCTACGACGGCCTACCACAGATAAATATTTACAATAAGGAGCGGGTGCTAATCAAGCAATTTCATGGCGACAAACCGATAGACAGTCTGGCAAAGTATATAGAGTAAAAAAATTAACACGGCTCCGGAAGGCAGATGCCGTTAAATAATAAAGAAAAACGTAGCTGCTAGGCTACGTTTTTCTTTATATAGTCGCGTATTTTACGCACATAGTCAAAATAACCTGATACCATTCGCATCCAGAAAACCAGAAAGATGGCTACTGCAATACCTGCAAAGGTATATGTGAATGACATATACTCTTCTTCGCCAAAGATGAAAAGCAGTAAAGCTGCAGCTAGCATAAATGCGCAAAAGATCATGATAAGCAATGGGCCGCCTGAATCGATCTTACGCATTTTGGAACTGATAATAAGTTGCGTTTGGTTCCCTTTCCCTTTCAATTCTACATGGGTTATTGGCAATGTTTTGATAGAAGTTTCCTGCTCAGCATGAGGTATGATACGAAGTATGTAGTCCTTTTCAGAAACTTCAAAATCCATATCGTGCACTTTTACATGCTTACCTACAAGACGATCTTTAATATCATCTATCTGTAATGCAGACTGGTACCGGTAAGTTCTTGAGAAAATCATAGGCACACGTTTTTGGTTTAAAAATTATTATAATGAAAGTTAAGTAATATTTTTTCTCAATACAAGTGATATATATCAACATTTACTTAACCATTACAATAGACGTGCCTGCAACAAGAATGGTTGGCTTAATACATTGATAATGAATTATTTAACTTACTTTTAACCATATTAAATAAACATTAAAATGTAATTAAATGTGAATTAATAAAATTCGACATTCTATTAGCTTTTTCCTATATTTCTATAATACTGTTCTACCATATTTTTATAATAAGGCTTTAGCTGCGGCGGAACCGTTTTATAGATATCAAGAAGTTGCTGGCGATCATTTAAATACTTCTGCAACTCAGCTGGTATAGGCCTTGAAATTTCATCTGCATTTTTTGAAGAACGTTTGTCATCCTGCTCCTGTTCGCGCAGCGACTTTTCTGCCTGCAATAGTTTAGTTAATATTTCCCGTTGCCTTAGCTGCATTTCACTACTCAAGCGTCTGTTTACAAGATCTGTCTCAGCCTTATCCATTTTTTCTTGTATTTCCCTCAATTCCTTTGCATTGCCCACACCTTTACTATTTAGTAGGCTATTCAATTCTTGCAATTGCCTGCGGATGGCTGCTTGCTGTTCTGCTAGGCGAGCCAGCTGTTCCGCGTTGCCATATTCGCCTTCGCCACCTTGCTGTCCCTTTCCTGTGCCTTGCTTATCGCCGTTGCCCGACCGCTGTTGCTGCGCATTTTGCATTTGCTGCATAGCATTACCCAGCTGCTGTTGCTTGGTGATAATATCGCTCATTTGCTGGCCTGCACCAGGCTTAGGAGTTTGCCCGCCCGGCTTGCTGCAGCTACCTTTTGAGCCTTGCGCCTGCGACTTCATTGACATCAAGTTCGACAACATTTCATTAAGCATAAGCGCAAGGTTGTTTGTATGCGTCATTACATACTGTTGCCGTGTTAATGCATCTCCTACCCTTCTGCTTTCTAATGCATCGAGGGATGTTGCCATATTTTTCTCCAGTTCCGTTGTTTCTTTGTTTACAGTGGCAGATAACTTAGACAAGCGCTTACTAAGGGTGAACAAACTATCTCTTATCATTTTAGAATTGCTGTGCAGCCTGCTTTGCTCTTTTTGATTAGTAATGTATCCCTGGCTGCTAACAGGCGTGTTACGACTGTTATTCATAAGCTTTTCCTGATCGAACGAAAGGCGGATGAGGTTAGTAAGTATCTGCCTAACTGCACGTATATCCATATCTAATTGCTGAATATCCATGCCTCCTGCAGCGTCTCGCATTTTTTGAGCCATATCCTGCAGGTTTTGTGCAGCTTTGCTTTGCGACTGGCTCGATTTGCTCTTTTGGTCTTTCCCTAACTGGTCGCTGCTATTCTGCATTTCCTGCTGTGCTTCTTTACCACTTTGTTTAGCATCCTCCATGTTCTGCTCCTTCTCAATGCTGTTGTTTAACTCATCCATCTGCTTCATATCATTTTTCATAGCCTGGTCAAGCTCATTTTTCAGTTGCTGCTGCTCTTTCTTTAGTGTCTCATTATTCTTTTGTCCTTTATCGGTTTGGGTTTTCAGGTCACTTTGTTTTTTAGCCAACTCGTCCATTTTATTGGCCATGTCCTCCATACGCATCTGCATTTCCAGCTGCTTCATCAGCTCTTGCATACGCTCCAGGTCCATATTAAAGAGCTTGTTCTCCTGTTCTAGTTGCTTCATTGCTTGGAAGGCATTGTCCTTATTCAGTTGCTTCATTAGCTCCTGCAGCTTTTTCATTTGTTCTGCAAGTTCTTTATTCAGCAGGTTATCCATCTGCTTTTGCAGGTCTTCCTGTTTATCTTTTACATCCTGGCTGTATTCTTTTTGTTTGCTTTGCTGGGTTTGCTCATCCAGGCGTTTCTTTACCGCCTCCATCTGATTTTTCAATTGCTGCTGCATTTTACCAAGGTCCTGAAGTTTCTGCTGCTGCTCCCATTCCATGCCTTCACTTTGCAACAGTTTTGATTGCAGGTCTTTATACTCATTTTGCAGCTGTTCAGTATGTTGTGCACTATTACTGAGGCCTGAATTGATCTGTTCAGCATTTTCATTAATGGCTGAATCCAGCTGTTCGGGGTTAAACATCTGATAACTTAGCATTTCGCTACGCGATGCTTTAGGGCCACGTACTCCATCATTATCCCAGGCTTCTATATAATAAGTAAGTTTTTGGCCGGGCTGTAGATTAAGAACTTGTATATCGAAATAATGCTGAAACTCTGTAAGAGAACCACCTGTGCTTTTCAGAAGAATGCTTTTATTCAAAAGCTCTTTATTATTGCCATCGTTTATTTGGTAATGAAACAGCACTTTGCTTATGGCATAATCATCGCCGGCAGTGCCACTCAATAGTACCTGTGTACCTGAAATACTATCTCTGAATTCCTGCATCTGTATTACGGGATACTCATCTGGTATTACATTTACATTGTAGTGGTAACTATCGGGTATGCTTGTTTGCCTGTTGCTAAGTATGAGCGTAAAGCTGGTATCGCTTAAAAACCTGTATTGTGCCCCAAACAACCCCGCCTGCTTGGGCAAAGAAGTAATTGCACCATTACCTAATCTTATACCAGCTGCATCAGTATGTTCTGTAACAAAGGCCAGGCTCACTAGCGTGCCGGCAGGCAAGGTCATATCGCCCAGGCTGTTCAAAACTTCATCTTTTTTGCCGGTGTAGTCGGGATAATCGAGCTGTACTTTAAATGCCTTAAGTAGTGGTTTTTGTACAACTGATATTTTATATGACTGTGAATAGAAACCTGCAGCCTTCAGTCGAAAGTCAATATCCGCTGTTATATTGCTGAATGTATACTCAAAACCTTTCCCTACACTTTGCATCGGTATAATATCGTTCCCTATCACTACCAGCATCTCAGCAGGCAACGCGCTACCCCGCGCTTCGGCCTTTAAAGTAAAATTGCCGTTACGCACTGCTTTTAGTGGTTGGTTCAGCACTACAAACTGAAAGGGTGCAGGTTTTTCAAATTCCTTTGTAGGTTGCAGCAGCCTGGCCGATGCATCTTTAAATACATTGGGTGCTGCTACCAATATAAATACACCAATCAGCAACAGTGGTAACAGATACCTCAGGTATTTTTTATTTTTTGAAAGGTCGACAGCTGAAGTTATGGGCACTACTGATATCTGTGCTGCCTTTTGATCGATACTGGCTTCTATTAATTGGCGGCTGCCACCCTCATAACTATTTTTTAATTGTAATATATTCAGCAATTTATCGCTTATTTCAGGGAAGTGAGCGCCAACTATTACCGCGGCCTGCTCATGTGATATTACCCTGCCCAATTTTGCCATTTTGCTGAATGGTATGGCTATCCAGATAATAAAGGCTACCAGACCCAGCACAATAAAAAGTGAAACCACAGTCACTTTGGCCCAAACCGGCATATATAAATAGTATTCACCTACACTTATTGTAAGCACATATAATAAAACACATATCAGCAATACCAGCGAACCGCGTAAAAGTTGGTTTATATAGTATTTGCGGATAAAAGCGTCGAGTCTCGATATCAGCCAGTCGTAATTGCTCATGAAAATTCAGGGTACTGCAATATAACGGAAATTAACATGCTGTCTGTCACAACGAATTGTTATATGTATTTTTGCATTTTGAGAGGATATAGACAATGATGCAATTGTACCCTGCGCATGCCGCAGAAG
>JAEZIL010000119.1 GCA_023436685.1 Bacteroidota bacterium
ATCTATTACAACTTTAGCATTCTGATGTACTACAAATTTTATGTGCTGTTCTTTAACTATTCTTGAATTGCCCTGAAAATCGTATACATTCCTGCTAACAAATACCGGCCTTAAATTAGTTGGCCCAAATGGTTCTAGCTGGTTTATGATATTGTAAAATGCGGGTTTGATATCGATAAGATTTATTTCAGCATCAATTTCTATTTCCGGTATTAGAAGATTGGCAGGTATAGTTTGCGCTACAACCTGTTCAAATTTATCCACGAAGGCAATAACATTATCAGGATGCATCGTCATACCTGCAGCATAAAAATGGCCGCCATAATTGTCTAACAAGTCCCGGCATTCATGTATAGCTTCATAAATGTTAAACCCACTTACTGACCTCGCAGATCCTGTTACTCTGTCGTTTGATTGAGTAAGGATGATAGTTGGCCTATAATAATGATCTATCAATCGGGAAGCTACTATGCCAACAACGCCCTTATGCCAGTAGGGTTTATATAATACAGTTGATTTACGATTTGCTAAATCAATACTATCCTGTATTAATGCCAAAGCCTCGTCGGTAGTGTTTTTATCTATTTCCTTACGTTCATGGTTATCTGATTGTAATGATTCGGCTATAGATACTATTTTTTCAGCATTGTCCTCAATAAACAGTTCTACAGCTTTACGTGCGTCATCTATTCTACCGGCGGCATTTACCCTTGGGCCAATAACAAATACCAAATCAGCTACCGATAAATTCCTATCAACATTAGCCAGCTGTTTTAATGTCTTGATGCTAAGGCAAGGATTTTCGTTTACCTTTTTTACTCCGTAATACGCCAATATCCTATTCTCACCATCTATGGGAACAATGTCGGCTGCAATACTCGTTGCAACTAAATCAAGGTATTCAAGGTAAGTAGAAGAATCCCATCCCCATTTTTTTGCAAGAGCTGTTATAAGTTTAAAGCCTATTCCACAACCACTAAGCTCTTTGTAAGGGTAATGACAATCATTTTGCTTAGGATTTAAAATAGCCAGGGCATTAGGCAAATTACTATCAGGTGTATGATGATCACACACTATAACATCTATACCTAATGATTTCGCGTATGATATTAACTCAGCAGACTTAATGCCACAGTCAAGTGTTATTAATAAAGTATATCCATTTTCGTGTGCAAAATCAATTCCTGCTTTTGATACACCATAACCTTCTCTGTAACGGTGCGGTATATAATATGCAAGGTCTCCTTTATATTTCTTCCTGAGAAAGGAATAAACTACAGCTACTGCTGTAGTACCATCAACATCATAGTCTCCGTATATAAGTATGCGCTCATGCCATTCAATCGCATCCGTTATCCTGTCTACAGCCTCGTGCATTCCCTTCATCAAAAAAGGATCGTGCAAATGTTCTAACTGCGGGCGAAAAAAATTTTTCGCCATATCGAAACTGGTTATCCCTCTTACTGCCAATATCCTGCATAAGGCCGGGTGTATGCGTAAACAATCTGAAAGGTGCCTTATATGCCCCTCATCAGCTTGCTTTACAGTCCACCTTTTATCAAGTCGCCTCATCGGTTAAAATCAAACTTTTGAACTGTTTGATGATATTGGTTTATCCAATCTTGCAATTGATACTTGAATTCATTTTTAGAAATATTATCAAAAAAGTCTCCTTTACTCATTATTTTATCTAATAGTTCATCCTGTGCTTCAATGCAGCTTATTGTTGTACTATATGGCGTATGCGAGAAGGTAACCATTTCATATATAGAAGTAAATTTCTCAGGGAAAATTTTACCCAGTTCCTTTTCAATTTTTTTTCTCTCTAGAAATAATGGGTCTGCTACCTTATCTCGCATTTCCACGAAGTTAAGCAATGCCAGCCGGGCAACCGCATCACCGTTTGGTTTCCTTTTTGAATTATACATTTTCAAAATCATTCCCCAATTATCATCATATTCATCCATCAGCTCTGCTAATACAGTACAATCTTCAAATCCCGCATTCATACCCTGGCCGTAGAAAGGTACAATTGCGTGCGCAGCATCACCTATTAAAGCACTCTTATCTTTATGATACCAGGGCGAAATATGCGTTGTGATAAGAGAAGATGTAGGATTGTTTTTGAAGTCTTCCAGCAATGTTGGCATTAGTGGTACCGCATCAGGAAATTGTTCCTTAAAGAACGACATAATTTCTTCATCATTATTTAATTGCTGGAAAGAAATTGTCCCTTCAAATGGTAAAAATAATGTGCAGGTAAACGTGCCATCTGTATTAGGCAACGCTATCATCATAAAATTTTTCCTGGGCCAAATGTGTAATGCATTTTGCTCCATCTGCAGCTTCCCGCTGGCATCGGGCGGTATACTCAATTCTTTATATGCATGCTCTAGATAATTATGTGCTGCATTTACTCTATCCATATGAGAGTAACTATTGCGCAAAGCGGAAAAAGCACCATCTGCACCAAATAAAAGATCCGCCTGTACAGTTTTCTCAGTACCATCTGCTAGAGCAAAATGCAGTAGATTATCCCCAACGTCAACTTTTGTGCAACGGTGATCGAAGTATATTTTAGCCCCTTCATTTTCAGCAAGGGTCATTAATTTTTTGTTCAATTCGCCTCTACTTACAGAATATATAGCTTCATTATTTTTACCATATGGCTGAAACGCAGCACTACCATCTGCTTGATGCAAGTAACGGCCATACATGGGGATAGCCAGCCCCTCCATTTCTTCTTTTAAACCCGCAAGTTCCAGTGCATGCCAACCCCTTGTACTCATCGCCAGGTTAATAGATCTTCCTGCTGCAATAGTAGCCACACGCATATCCGGTCTCCGCTCATAAACAATTACTTCATATCCCTTCTTTCGTAAAATAATTGCTAAAAGAGAGCCTACTAGGCCTGCCCCTAATATTGTTACTGAACGCGACATGTTTTAAATTTTTGGCAATGTAATTAGAAAATCAAAAAATATGGGTAGGATCACTAACATTGTTAAAATTTATATAGGCCAGGTATTGCTCATATAAAATGGTAAGGAAGTTGTTACTTTTGGCACATATATACACAACTGCATGCGATTAGCGTTTTGGAAGAAAGGTCCTCAAAAAGAAAAAAAGAAAAAATCAGTAGCACGCGAATGGATTGATGCTGCAATATTTGCAATTATAGCAGCAACCATCATTCGTACTTTTTTTGTTGAAGCATATACTATTCCCAGCGAATCGATGGAGGGTAGCATGTTGGTTAACGATTATCTTTTTGTTAGTAAGATGTCATATGGTCCACGTGTGCCTATGACCCCATTGGCTGTACCGCTGGTACACAATACAATGCCTATAACAGTCGGTAAATCCTATAGTGAAGCTGTAAAATGGGGTTACCATCGCTTACCGGGATTTGGTAAAGTTGAAAGAAACGATGTAGTTGTGTTTAATTTTCCGGCGGGTGATACGGTCGCATTGGAAATTCAACAGGAAAAAGACTACCACAGCCTTGTGCGTGCATATGGTAGAGATATTATCAATAGCCAGTTCACCGTGCTGTCTCGCCCTGTCGATAAAAAAGAGAATTTTATTAAACGCTGCCTCGGCATTCCGGGAGACAAAATTGAAATCCGTAACGGAATTGTATATGTTAATGATAAACCAGGCAAGCAGTTTCCCCATGTCCAAAGTACATACCTTGTAAAAACCAATGGCCAACCGATCTCATTTGACTTCCTGGACGAAAATGGTATAATGCAACCACAGGTAGTAGGCAATGGCCTATATGCCTTTACATTGCCTAATAACAAAATTGCTTTAATAAAACAGCAACCACAGGTATTAAGTGTCGAACCTTTTACTGAAAAAACGGGTAGTGTAACACCTAATCCTGAAAACTGGTGTTTCCCGTTTGACACCGTACAATATAAATGGAATCGTGATAATTATGGTCCGGTTACAATACCTAAAAAGGGTACTTCTGTTGCACTTAACACCCAAAACATTGCTCTATATCGCCGTATAATAGCCAATTATGAAGGCAATAAACTTGAAGAAAGGAACGGTCAAATTCTTATTAATGACCAACCTGCAAACAGCTATACCTTTAAAATGGATTACTACTGGATGATGGGAGATAACAGACATAATTCTGCCGACTCACGTTATTGGGGGTTTGTGCCGGAAGATCATATAGTAGGTAAGGCCTGGTTTGTTTGGCTAAGCTATGGCGAAAATGGAATTCGTTGGAATCGTCTCTTCCGTAGTGTAAATTCACTCAGTAAATAGTATTGTAATGTCGAAAATCAGAATCGTAGGAGTACTATCCATCGCATCGATATTGTTAATATATAGTTGCGGTACACAGGAAGTTACCCAAACCAACGATAAAGTTGTAAATACAGAACCAGAGATAAGTAAGGGACAAAAATTGTTTATTAACAATTGCATACAGTGCCACACTATTAAAAAAGATAAAATTGGCCCCAAACTAGAAGGAGTGTTAGCGCGTTGGGACAATGATACCACTCGTTTATATGCATTTATAAAAAACTCACAGGAAGCTATTAAGAAAGGAGACCCAAGGGCAGTTAAGGTGTATAAAGAATGGAATGAAACCATGATGACTCCTATGCCTCACCTTAGCGATGGAGAAATCAATGCCATATTAGAATATATTAAAACGGGTATTGAATAGTTACTACATACTGAATTTGATTAATTTTGATTATTGTCCCCTGATTTATGAATGAAGTACCTACTGTCAAAAGAGCAACTTTTGATACAGATAAAAAGCGTGCATTAGACGCAATATCACAAGCTCAATTTATAGCTTTTGCACCCTATATATTCCAGGCCTCAGATATACTAAGAGATAGCAACATACTTAGAGAAATTGAAGATTCAAGAGATAATGGCCAAAGCATTGAAGATTTGTCGGCAAAGGTAAATATGTCAAGGTATGCAGTTCGTGTTTTACTGGAAGCCGGCTTAGGTATTGGTTTAGTGTATACCAAAAACGAGAAGTTTTACCTGGCAAAAACAGGCCATTTCTTTCTAAATGACCAAATGACGCGTATAAATACAGACTTTATGCGTGATGTATGTTATGATGGAGCCAAAGACTTGAAGGCGTCCCTGATGGAAGGCAAACCACGCGGATTAAAACATTTAGGTAATTGGGATACTATTTATCAAGGACTTTCAATTTTACCTGAGCCCGCTAATACAAGCTGGTTTAATTTTGACCATTACTATTCAGACAATGCATTTCCACAAGCATTGCCACTAGTGTTTTCGCACAACCCTAAAAAGGTTATGGATATTGGTGCTAATACCGGCAAATTTACACTAGCCTGCCTTGAATATGACAAAAATGTGCATGTAGGCTTAGTTGATCTGGGAGTTCAGCTAAATGTTGCTAAAAAAAATATCGAAGATGCCGGTTTTAACAATCGGGTATCTTATCACGAGCGTAATGTACTTGATGCGAGTGCAAAATTGCCCGAAGGTTATGATGTAATATGGATGAGCCAATTTTTGGATTGCTTTGCCGAGGACGAAATAGTAGCGATACTGAGAAAATGTTACGATGCGCTTAATGACGACGGACGCATCTTTACTAATGAAACCTTCTGGGACAGACAACGTTTTGAAGCATCTGCTTTTAGTCTGCAAATGACGTCATTATACTTTACGACTATGGCCAACGGCAATAGTCAAATGTATTCGCTCGAGCTATTTTCTAAACTAATTGACAGGGCAGGGTTTTCGATAGTTAATCAGACTGACGATGTTGGCCTTGGCCATACGGTACTTGAACTTGTAAAAAAATAATAACTGTAACCATTCCGTTTTATGAGCGTAAGAAAAGAAGTAGATGTATTAGTCATCGGTGCAGGTC
>JAEZIL010000144.1 GCA_023436685.1 Bacteroidota bacterium
GCTCATAAGGGGTCATAGAATTGATAATCGCTTCTATACCCTTAAAGGCATCGTCTGAAATATCAATATCTTTTATTGCCTTACCAATACCAGGTATCATAGCCAGCAGGTCTTTGATGTTACCCATCTTTTTTATCTGCTGCAGCTGGTCTTTAAAATCTTCAAAGTCGAACTTATTGGCGCGTATCTTTTTCTCCAGCTTTTTGGCCTGCACTTCATCAAACTGCGCCTGCGCACGCTCCACAAGGGTTGTGATATCGCCCATACCCAATATACGCTGAGCCATACGTTCAGGATAGAATACATCCAACGTATCCAGCTTCTCACCCATGCTCACAAACTTGATGGGCTTATCAACCGTGTACTTGATAGACAGTGCCGCACCACCACGTGTATCACCATCCAGCTTGGTAAGCACCACGCCGGTAAAGTCGAGACGATCGTTAAAGGCTTTGGCTGTATTTACCGCATCCTGGCCGGTCATAGAGTCAACCACAAACAGTATTTCCTGCGGATTTACTGCTGATTTGATATTGGCCACCTCGGTCATCATCGCCTCATCTACAGCCAGGCGGCCGGCGGTATCTATAATAACTATATTGTTACCATTCTTCTTTGCCTCGGCAATAGCATTATTGGCTATCGATACGGCATCTTTATTTTCAGCCTCTATGTATACCGGTATCTTTATCTGCTCGCCCAGTACCCTTAGCTGCTCCATGGCCGCAGGGCGGTATATATCGGCAGCAACCAATAATGGTTTTTTGTTCTTCTTGCTCTTAAGGAAGTTGGCCAGCTTACCGCTGAAGGTAGTTTTACCCGAACCTTGCAGGCCTGCAATCAGGATAACTGTTGGATTGGCTGAAATATCAATTTCACTTTCGGTGCCACCCATCAGCTCGGCCAGCTCATCTTTCACGATCTTCACCATCAGCTGCCCGGGCGATACCGCGGTTAATACCTTCTCGCCGGTAGCCTTGTCTTTTACCTTATCGGTAAATTCCTTAGCAATCTTATAGTTCACGTCGGCATCTACCAATGCACGGCGAATGTCTTTAATGGTGCTTGCTACGTTTATCTCGTTGATCTTACCCTCACCTTTTAGCTGCTTGAGGGCCGAATCTAATTTCTCACTTAAATTCTCGAACATATTTATATCCTTATTATAATAACAGGGGTGGCAAAGTTAGTTCATTAGTTGATTGGTTGATAGGCTTTATTAAGTTAATTGGGGAATTAGGATTAATTGATATGACAGGAGCGGAAATCACTTCTAAATAAATAATATTCATTGTTAAGTTTTGCTAAGTTTTCCGTCATAAAAAAAATATTTTTTTGGGTATCAGTTTGCCGGAAGTCTATCTGTACTTGAATTTTGCTATAAAAATGATGTGGCTGTCATATTATATATTTTATCAAAACCTAGCATAGCCTTTCTCTTCTTTCGTAACAAATATACAATTTTTAAACCAAAAAGCCTGCCTCATATTGAGACAGGCTTTTTATACTTATTTAATATTTAGCGTATATTCCTATCGCTTGGGTTTGGTGGTGTACCGGGGGTAGTGGTGTTAGGACTCAGTGGATTTCCCGGTTGTGTAGGACTACCAATAGGCGAAGTACGGGTAGGAGTAGTACTACCTGGGGTAACACTTTGTGGTGTAGTTGGTGTAGCCGGCGTAGTAGTATTTATCCTTCTGGACGTATCTATAGGGCTAGTCTGCAACCCACGTTGGCCGTTCAATACACCATTTTGTTGTTGAGTTTGCGCATTAACTGCTGATATACAAGCTATTATAGTCGCAAATGTTAAAACTAACTTTTTCATCTTATTCCTTTCTTTAGTGTTAATAATGGTTGCAATGCGCAACTTTCACTATAGAAGGGATAAACATAGTGCCCGGGAATCATAAGGGATGTTAAGTTATTGCAAAGTATAAATGGCAGACGACAAAAAGTGCTTTTTACCGTTGTCCTCATCCGTCTTCTCAATCATTACCATTACATCCATATGCCCTCTCAACAAAAATGCCACCGAAAGGTGGCATTTTCAATATCAATCAGTAGAAAACCAATTTACCATTGTTTGCTTTTAAAGCGGTCGCTCACTACAAGTTCTTTACTGCCCGGTGTGTATTTATAAAAGCCTTCACCTGTCTTCGCACCCAGGTAGCCCGCTTTTACCATATTGGTAAGTAACACAGCCGGGGCATATTTAGGATTGCCAAAGCCTGTGTATAATACATTCAGAATGCTGTGGCAGGTATCCAGGCCAATAAAATCGGCCAGTTGCAATGGCCCCATAGGGTGTGCCATACCCAGCTTCATAATAGTATCTATTTCTTCAACACCGGCAACCCCTTCTTGCAAAGTAAGAATGGCTTCATTGATCATAGGCATGAGAATACGGTTGGCCACAAAGCCAGGATAATCGTTAGCTACGCAAGGTACTTTGCCGATAAATTTCGACAGGTCGTGCACCAGTTGTGTCACTGCAGCATCAGTAGCATAGCCATTGATGATCTCAACCAGCTTCATAACCGGTACGGGATTCATAAAGTGCATACCAATGACCTTGCCCGCGCGTTTGGTGTGTGCAGCAATCCGAGTAATAGATATAGAAGAAGTATTGGTAGCCAGTATAGCCTTTTCAGGAGCCAGTTGGTCCAGCTGTTCAAATATTTTTATTTTCAGGTCTACATTTTCAGTAGCGGCTTCAATAATAAGGTCTGCATCTTTTACAGCAGCAGCCATATCGGTAAATGTTGCAATGCGTCCCAGTGCCTCGGTTTTAGCCTCTTCCGTTAGCGTAGCTTTTGCCACCTGGCGGTCCATATTTTTACCAATGGTGCCAAGAGCTTTATCAAGGGCAGCCTGGTTAATGTCCATCATATGAACTTTGAACCCACTTTGCGCAAATACATGGCAAATACCGTTGCCCATAGTGCCTGAGCCAATTACCGTAACAATTTTTAGTTGGTCTAACATATTAAATCGCTTTTCAGCAGGCAGCTGGTTTTACATGCCGGCCGTTAAATGTATTTAGAAATAAATAATTTTAAAAACCAGCGCAAGGTAGCAATTTTTTCTATGCCGCATAAACACGATAAGGCCGGTAATATCATACCATTTTAACAAAGCCCCAATATATTTTCCTTTAAATTTAAGCCTTGTAGATATGAACATAAAAAGGGCTGCCCCCGTAAACGAATTACTGGCCAAACTAATTTTCCTTATACTTCCTACAGCAGTGGTAGGATACTTTTTGCTTTGGAATGCCAACCAATACTATTCAATACTAGGCGCACAAGCATGGCAACAAGCCCTGTATT
>JAEZIL010000152.1 GCA_023436685.1 Bacteroidota bacterium
GATGTATACTCTGTTCCAATTGCTAAAAACGAAGAAAAAATTAGAAGAAGAACTGCTATATATGATTCCTTAATGCATACCTTAGTTCCCAAAGATGCAAGTTATTCAGTCATATATGCCTATAGGGCTAATTCTTACGAAAATACCGGGGATTTTAATCTGTATATGAACAATAAAATGATTGCATCTTTATCTGTGGCATCCCTGTCTATGGATGATAAATATGTTATCAAAATCACTAATCCGGGTGTGGTCACATTAGGTACTAAAGGGCAATATTTTGAACAGATGGAAAATTAAATATAGAAATGGGTAAAGTCTACTTCTTACGCTGCGATATTTATGTAGATAGAGGAGTAGCATATCCAACTTTAGAATGTGTAATTCCATCTAAGGGTTTCTACGATATTGGGTTAAAAAAACTACAGGAAATGGTGGAAGGTATAAATAACAAAGGCTAAGCATTGCTTAACCTTTGTTATTATTGCAACTCGCAAACCACGTCGCCTTGTGGCGTGCCTGAGTCGCGGTCATTACATTCGTTTTTGGCGTCTTTTCTGGTTTTATCCTCTATAGGGTAGGTGCGTACCGTTGTGCCGGGGCCTGTACAACGGCAAATATGATTGCTTTTTTTACAAGAGGTAGTCCCTAAAGCTACCAGGGCAAAGCAAGCTACAAGTATTTTGTTCTTCATTGTATGCAGTTTATTTAGCGAATATATACAACCTGGGTTTATTTTTAGTCCGCGTCAATTATATCCTGTTATTCTTCAGCTATTGAAACCGCCTGTCCTATTTCATCCGCAAACTGATTTGCGTATTTAGGTGCGCTCTCGGCACATTCGCTTATACTCCATTTATATTCCTTGCCATTCTTCCAAACGGTAATATGGTAGTTGGTGCAATCCTCATACCTTCCTTTGGTGTATTGGGCGCCATTATAGTCGAGTAATTTCTCAGGTATACGTTGCATTACACTGTTCATTGCATCGTATTTCTCGGCGCTTAGCACAATATCATATTGCTTCTCTTCATAAAATCCGGCAGTAGTGTCTTGCCTCAATTGTCCTCCTGATATTTTAAAGAATGCTACTCCTATCATACCCGATTTAGCAACCGCCATACTGTCGGCATTGGTAAAGCCGGATGTCGTATTTTCTTTTCTACAGCTGCTTAGTAACATGCCAAAAGCTAATATTGACGCTAAAAAATGAGTAGGTTTCATAGATAAATAGTAGTATTTTTGTTATGGTTTATAAATCCGTATGGAAAATTATTCATATTAAAGCAAGTTATATGCCATGTTAAGTTTTGCTAGATAATGTTTTTTGTGATGTGCGACATTTACTGCTCTTTTAAATTAAATATCAATTGTTTAGGTGGAGAAATGTCGCAAATGAATTTTTTTATTTTTCCTGGAAACTTAGCAAAACTTAGCAACGAAGATAGAATATCGTCATGCAATCTGGTAATTAACCCCCTGTGGATAAATGCGGAAACACCACGGCAACGTTTTTCGTTATTTTGTAGGGTAGCATCATTAATGTTTTCAAGAAAGGCCTCGTGAAGTTTTCCCACTTACATAATCATACACAGTTCTCCCTGCTCGACGGGGCATCCAATATCGCCCGCTTGTTCGATAAAGCGGCGAAAGATAATATGCCTGCTATGGCCATTACCGATCATGGTAACATGTTTGGTGCGTTCGAATTCGTATCTCAGGCATGGAAGAATACAAAGGTAGTGGGTACTACACCCGACGGAAAAGAAATAAAGGAGCCGGTTGTAAAGCCCGTGGTAGGTTGCGAATTCTATATGGTTGAAGATCGCCACAAGCGCCAGTTCTCGAAAGACGATAAAGATGTACGCTACCATCAGTTGCTATTGGCAAAAGACGAAACAGGCTATCGCAACCTGGTGAAGCTGTGCTCTATGGGATATATAGAGGGCCTGTATGGTAAATATCCTCGTATCGATAAAGAGCTGCTGCTAAAACACCATGAAGGTCTGATAGCTACTACTTGTTGTCTAGGTGCAGAAGTGCCGCGTACCATACTGAAGAAAGGCGAAGATGAAGGGGAGAAGGTATTCCGCTGGTGGCTGGAGTTGTTTGGCGATGATTACTATGTGGAGTTTCAGCGTCACGATATACCTGAGCAGATAAAGGTGAACGAAGTACTGGTGAGGTTAGCACGTAAATATAATGTACCTATTATCGCATCAAACGATTCGCATTATGTAGACCAGGAAGATTACAATGCGCACGATATCCTGCTGTGTATCAACACAGGCGAGAAGCAGAGTACGCCCAGCATGAAGGACTTTAGCGACGATGATGTGCAGATGAAGGATAAGCGCTTTGCTTTCTATAACGATCAGTTTTACTTCAAGAATACCGATGAGATGTCGAAGCTCTTCAGCGATCTGCCGGAAGCTATCGACAATACCAATAGGATAGTGGATAAGATAAAGCCTCTGAAACTGGAGCGCGATATCTTGCTACCACACTTTAAAGTACCGGCCGAGTTTCACGACGATCAGGATGCCTACCTGGAACACCTTACATGGACGGGCGCTAAAGAACGCTATCGTGAGATAACACCTGAAGTGGAAGAGCGCATCAAATTTGAGCTCTTCACCATCAAAACCATGGGTTTTGCGGGTTATTTCCTTATCGTATCCGATTTCATACGTGCCGGGCGCGATCTGGGTGTATTCATTGGTCCCGGCCGTGGTTCGGCTGCGGGTTCGGTAGTGGCCTATTGTACAGGTATCACCAATATCGACCCCATAAAATACAACCTCCTGTTCGAGCGTTTCCTTAACCCGGAACGTAAGAGCATGCCCGATATAGATACAGACTTTGATGACGTTGGCCGCCAGAAGGTGATTGACTACGTGGTGGATAAGTATGGTAAGAACCAGGTGGCACATATTGTTACCTATGGTACCATGGCTGCTAAAATGAGTATCAAAGACGTATCTCGCGTATTGGATCTGCCCTTACCAGATGCGAATGGGCTGGCTAAGCTAGTGCCTGAGCGCCCTGGTATTTCATTAAAGCGCTTGCTGAAAGCGCCGGTAAAAGGTGAAGGTAGTCTTGCAGAGAAAGAAGGCCTGGGTTCGGAAGAGTTAGATAATGTAGAAAAGCTAAGGGAAATATATGCAGCCAATACTGTTCATGGGCAGGTGTTGCGTTCTGCAGAAAAGCTGGAAGGTTCTGTACGTAATACAGGTATTCACGCCGCAGGTATCATCATTGCACCAAAAGATCTTACAGAACTGATACCAGTATCTAGCGTAAAAGATGTTTCCTTATTGATTACGCAGTTTGAAGGTAACATCATCGAGAATGCAGGGGTAATCAAGATGGACTTTTTGGGCCTTAAAACCCTTACTATTATTAAAGATGCGCTTGCACTCATCAAGCGTAATTATGATTTGTCTATCGATATAGACAGTATTCCGCTGGATGATGCAGCAACCTACGAACTATATCAGCGGGGCGAAACAAACGGCACGTTCCAGTTTGAGAGTGCAGGCATGCAAAAGTACCTGCGCGAACTGAAGCCGGATAAATTTGATGACTTGATTGCCATGAATGCCTTGTATCGTCCGGGGCCTTTGGAATATATCCCCAACTTCATTAAGCGTAAGCATGGCGAAGAGAAGATATC
>JAEZIL010000195.1 GCA_023436685.1 Bacteroidota bacterium
AAAACAAAAAAACGCCGCTATCTCTAGCGGCGTTCTGTATTCAAATACTTAGGTAATTACATTTTCTCGATAACTACAGCACTGGCGCCACCGCCACCGTTGCAGATACCTGCAGCACCGTACTTAGCGCCATTTTGGTGCAGTACATTGATAAGCGTGGTAAGGATACGTGCTCCACTTGCACCCAGCGGGTGGCCTAATGCTACTGCACCACCATTCGCATTTACCTGCTCAGGTTTCAGGTTCATCTTTTGGCTATTCACGATACCCACTACGCTGAAGGCTTCATTCAGTTCGAAGTAGTTGATATCTTCCATTTTCAGGCCTGCTTTTTCTACTGCTTTAGGTACAGCCAAAGAAGGTGAAGTAGTGAACCACTCAGGTGCTTGCTCAGCATCGGCATAGCCTTTTATTTTAGCTATTGGCTTTATACCCAACGCTTCTGCTTTTTCTTTGCTCATCAGTACCAGTGCAGCAGCGCCATCGTTCATTGTAGAAGCGTTGGCAGCGGTTACCGTACCATCTTTAGTGAAGGCACCACGCAGGGTTGGTATCTTATCAAACTTAACATTATATGGTTCTTCGTCTTTGGTGAATTTGATCGCATCGCCTTTTTTCTGAGGTATCTCAACAGGCACTATCTCGTTCTCAAATTTACCGGCTTCAATAGCAGCCTGGCTGCGCTTGTAGCTTTCTATGGCAAATGCATCCTGATCTTCACGGCTTATTTTGCATTCGGTAGCGCATAGTTCAGCAGCATTACCCATTGCATAGTTGTGGTATACATCGGTAAGGCCATCTTTAGCCAAACCGTCTATCAATGTTACATTGCCATATTTGCTGCCCCAACGCAGGTTCTCATTATAGAAAGGTACATTGCTCATGCTTTCCATACCACCGGCAACTACTACATCGGCATCGCCCAGCATTATAGATTGTGCACCAATCATCACAGCCTTCATACCGCTGGCGCATACCTTATTTATAGTAGTACATGGTACATTATCGGGTACACCAGCAAAACGTGCTGCCTGGCGTGCAGGTGCCTGGCCAAGGTTAGCTTGCAAAACGCAACCCATCAGCACTTCGTTCACCTCACTAGGGTTCACTCCAGCTTTCTCTAAAGCTCCCTTTATTGCTATGGAGCCAAGTTTAGTTGCAGAAAAATCTTTTAGAGAACCGCCCCAGCTACCCATTGGTGTACGCACGGCCGATACTATATATACTTCTTTCATAATGTAATAATTAAATTAGACGGGCAAAACTACATAAAATATAGCTATTATAATGGCTTCATAATCAGTTAATATCGATATGTGTATAGGCAATATTTTACCTTTGAAACATTGATATTAATCATTTGTGAAAGCTGTTAAAACCCAGTTAAACAAAGAGTTATATCTTGGCATGCTCTCCTGCTTTTCGTACTTTTATATTCATCCAATCACTAGACGGTATATGAAGAAATTGATGTTGTGCGCAGCGACGTACCTATTTATGTTTATGCCTTATGTACATGTAAAGGCTGATGTTCCGGTTGTTACCAGTACTTATGATATAACCAACCAGATAAATGCTAAATACAATAAAATAGATTTTGGCAATTGCGAGAAAATGAGCTTTGAAGTATTTGATAAAGCTTATCGTGGTTATGTAAATCTATATAATGCAGGTAAATTAAATACAGAGAAACAAATACTTACCGTATGCGATTTCTCAAAATCGTCGGCCACATACAGATTGTGGATCATTGACCTGAAAACCAATGAAGTGTTATTGAACGACTATGTTGCCCACGGGCAGGGTTCAGGGGATGAGTTTGCTATGGCCTTTTCTAACAAAGAAAACTCGCACCAAAGCAGCCTGGGTTTCTACGTAACCGGAGACACTTATATAGGCCAGCATGGCAAATCGCTCCGACTGCACGGTATGGATAACGGTTATAACAATGCCGCTTACGACAGAGCAATAGTAATACATGGAGCAGATTATGTTAGCCCTTCTTTCGTGACATCACAAAAAAGACTAGGCCGCAGCTGGGGTTGCCCTGCAGTATCCAATAAAGTAATTGGTAAGGTTATTAATACCATTCAGGATGGAACTTGTCTTTTTATTTATCATCCGCAGAAGAAATACCTGCAATCGTCTTATTGGGTAAATAAAAAGATAGACAGACTACCTGGAGATGATATTTACAGCAACCTTGCTTTTGCAAGCCAACCTAAACGCGACACAGTAGTAATATATGAAGCCAATAACCTACAAAAGGAATTGGCTAAAGACTACATGCCCTTATCATTACCCTTGCTTTAACAGCTTAACTAATTTCGCATCGCGCTTGTAAATATCTTTTACAAAGCGCGTATGAGTATATGTAATATCATCGAAAGCCGTAAGATATACCACATGCACGGGTATCCTGTTAGTTAGGGTTTCATAAGTAGTTTTCTTCGTGATTATCATTGTGTCCAACTTGCCCTGAGTAAAATACTTATCATTCAGCTCTGCCAATATATATTCGGCCATTTCGCGTGGTTGCTGAACGCGTATACAACCTGAACTTTTAGCCCTGTCACTTTGAGCAAAATCCTCACGATGTGGTGTATCATGCAGGTATATATCCCACTTATTGGGCATGTTAAATTTCACATACCCTAAAGCATTATCATCGCCGGGGGGCTGTTTAAAGAAGTATTTCCTATAATTATCTGCTGTCACCTCGTATGGACTCACTTCTTTACCGTTTGCATTGTATGCTTTTAATCCTTTTTTAGCCAGGTATGCAGCTGCACCACTTTTAGCTATGCCGGGGCCAATATCCTTCTTAAGAATAGTAGGTGGTACGCCCCAGGGCGGGTTAATTACTACATTTACCATTTTTGCATTGAGGCTTGGGGTTTGTCGGGCCGACTTACCTACTACTACCCTCATGTGCATTTGATCCCGGCCATCTTTACGCAGGAAAAGTTCCATTTGTGGCACATTTACCAGGATGTGCAACGGTTCAATATCTCTTGGCATCCAGCGTATTCGTTCCAGATTAATATCAATTTGCTCTGCTGCCTGCTCTGGCATGCGCGCCAGATAGGCCGTTGTAAGGCTATCGGTTTTGCCGGTAGGTTTCAAGCCATAATACAACTGGTAGGCTTTAAGCCATTGCTGGGCTGTGCTTAAACTATCGCTTCCCTCTGCTTTAAGCCAGGGTACTTCCTTTCTTACCAGGTACAATAAAATACTGTCGGGAACTATACGGGTAATTGTTTTCTTATGCTGTATTAAAAGGCTGTCTTGCTGCAGGGTGCTATAATGCATTCTTGTTTTACGTAAAGATGCATATGTTGATATACGACTACGGAACGAGTCTAATGATGGGTATTCGCTTTTTTCATACAATCCTGTAATCAGCATCCTCTCGGGCATCCAGCTTGTATCGTTAGCATGAAACCAGAGAGAGTCTGCAGTTCTGGGTGATACTACGCCAAATAGAAGATCGTGAGCGGCATTAAGGTAGCTATGGGTTAGCGCCGTATCTAAAAATGCAAGGGCCTCTGCCGATGGGGCTTTATCATCCTTATATGCTGCAAATGATTGACGAAGCTTGTCAACATTATATCTTTTAGGGTCCAGGCCATCATTCTTCAGTCCATCCAGATCTTGTAA
>JAEZIL010000210.1 GCA_023436685.1 Bacteroidota bacterium
GCTTAATACTTCTACATGCGCATCTATTTTCTTCTCATCGTCTTCTTGTTACTAGGTGAAGCTTCTTATGCACAAATAGGTGGTATGGGCCGAAATATGAATGGCATGAACATGATGGGTGGTATGGGCGGAAGAGGAGGAGGACGCAGTGATGGTAAACGCTCCGGCAACACAACCAATCCCTTCGCTACTTCATCACAGGCATATTTGATTGTCGATCAAAAACCTTCCTTCCCCGGCGATTCGCTGCAGGCTTTTCTCAACCGCAACATACACTACCCTGAACAAGCAAAGAAAGACAGCGTAGAAGGCCGGGTAGTTATCATGATGATAGTACACAGAGACGGTAGCCTGGATGCACATGAGGTTATCCGTTCTTCAGGCAACGATGAACTGGATGCAGAAGCAATGCGCGTGGTACAACTGATGCCCTATTGGGTGCCTGGCCGTATTCAGGATACCGATGTAGATGCCTACGCTAAAGTGCCTGTTGATTTTTCTTTGAATAAATAAATGGTTCTTAGCCTAGCTCTGCATAGCATTAGCTTTAATTAGCCGGCTCTGTTTCTTTATTTTTCTTGCGGCTATCTTTATATTTCTTTATTCCATAGCCGGCACCTGCTGCTATCAACAAGCTGAGGCCCCCATCTAAAGGCACGCCATTAGCTGCACCGCCGCCCCAGCCGTAGTTGTTACCGTTACCACCATTACCGGTTCCATTTTGGTTACCATTACCATTGTCTGCCTGCGCAATAGCCGGTAACATTATCATCGAGAAAAAGAAAACTATTTTTAATGATCTCATATTAAGGTCTTTATTCAGCAAAACTAAATTTGATAAACAACCTTGAAATATGATCCTGGTCAGCTATAGACTATAGTTATGCGGCTTGTGATTTCTTACGATTGGCTACTACCCTTTTAATACCATAACCAACACCTGAAGCTACCAACAGGCTAAGCCCCCCGTCTAGCGGTACGCCATTCGCAGCACCACCACCATTACCGCCACCATTACCATTATTGCCGCCACCGGCATGGTTACCGTTATTGCCACCATTGTTACCACCACCATTACCATTGTTGCCACCACCGGCATGGTTACCATTGCCCTGGGCAAAGCTTATTAAGGGTAAAGAAATTAACAACAGCACCAAAATGAACCTGGATAATTGACTAAACATGATGCAAAATTATTGCACACCATAGCAACGAAATAAAATACAGGCATGTTTAACCGCATGATAACCCGTGTTTAACCACGCAATAACAACCTTACTAGCTACTTTGTTTTGGCTGTTGCAAATAAGCCAGTACCATAAGCATAATATAGGGCAAAGGGCTATTGAAGAAAACCCTTATCAAACGTATCTCATCGAGAAAATTGATGCTGAAATGCAGAAATTGGTTAAGTATGCCCACTGTAATTATTAGCATCAGTACACTAGCATAGGCAAGTAGCCATACTTTCTTCAGCCAGGGTACACGGTTACCGCTCCATGCCCAATAGCCCACAGCCATTATACCCAATATAAAAACAATATGTGCCAACTGGCGTGTAAATGCAGCTACACCCGATGCTTCTGTAAAAAAATGAAGTTCCAGCCACGACAATACAATGATCACAACCAGGCTAACCCAAACTCTAACCTTACTTTGCATGTACTGTTTGCTTTTTACTGTACATCACCCACAGCCAAAAAGTTACAGCATAGATTATTAGCTTGAACACATAGTGGTGTGCAAAATCGGCCAGGTGATGCTGATTGTAAAACATTACCCCCAATGCTGAACAACGTAAAATATTAAGTGCGGTTATAACAACAGGGCCAATCAACGCATACTTCCAGAAACGTTTAGCATTAGTAGGCCAGCAAACCAAAAAGCCCAGGTAAACTATTATCAATTCAAGGCCGTTACAGTCTTTAGCCACTTGCAAGGTTTGCCTGCCATTTATTATGATCACATCGCCTATTTCACCAATACTGCTATACACTAGCGATAATACCGCTTTGGTACCAATGATTACAATGTCTATAAGTTGCTGATCGGGTATGTGTGTTGGCTCAAATACAAAGTAGTATAATAAGCGCCATACTATAAAAAATATCGCTGCCCTTATCAGGAACCTTTTTACAGGTTTGGGTATATCGTTATACAGTTTTTTTACTGCCTGCATCTAGTTATCGTGTGTATTTTCTTCGCTCTTATTCTTCTTCCTGTTGTCTGCTATTTTCTTAGCGCCGTAGCCTACACCTGCAGCCACCAATAGGCTTAACCCACCATCAAGTGGTACGCCCCCACCGGTAGCATGTGCCAACATTGGCAACAAAATAAGCATAGTAAACAAGCCTGCTAATTTTGAAGATATTTTCATACAGTAGCGTGGTAATTTAAATATATATAACACTAAAAGTATAAATATTTTAAACTTACAAAAAGATGAGGCTCGTCATTCACATTACAATAACAACTAGCGAAGCGTCTGGCTAAGCATATTCTTATCGGGAAAGTTTACAAGCACGCCCATACCTTTCTTTTGATATACTACCATGCTTCCTAAAGCTGCGGCAGATGCCTTGCCTGCCTTAATTACATTGGCTATATCCGCTACGCTTCCGGCACCCCCATTCGCTATTACGGGTATGGCAACTGCTTTAGCTAGTTTTTCTGTTATTGATATATCATAGCCTTGCCATGTACCTTCTTTATCCATCGATGTAAGTAGTATTTCGCCTGCGCCCGCTTGCTCCATTTGCCGTGCAAAGCTTACAGGGTCTATATCTATCTTTTGCGTACCATCATTTATATAGGCTGCATATTTGCCCCACATATTTTTCCTTACATCAATAGAAGCAACTATAGCCTGCGAACCAAAATGTGCTACTAACTCACGCACCAGTTGAGGATTGCGATGCAGCACGGTATTTAGTACTATTTTTTCAAAACCTATGGAAAATACCTTTTGTGCCGTAGCCAAGCTATCTATACCTCCCCCATACGATAGTGGCATAAAGCACTCATTGGCTATTTGCGCCAGCAGCTCAAAATTTGGCTGATGGCTATTTAACGATGCACGTATATCCAGCAGGCAAAGTTCATCTACTTCCAATTCATTAAAAATGCGTACGGTATTTATAGGATCACCTACATATGCCGGCTTATCAAACTTCACAGTCTTCACCAGGCTGTCGTCCAGCAGTTGCAAACAAGGAATGACACGTGTTCTCAGCATTTACAGTCGGGCGAAGTTTTTGAATAGTTGCATACCAAATTTATGGCTCTTTTCGGGGTGAAACTGCGCACCGTATATATTATGGCCATTCCATATCTCCGATGCAAAATCATGGCCGTAGTATGTACGCATCAGTACATTAGTTGATTGCTTTGCCTGCACGTAATAAGAATGCACAAAATAAAATCTCGGCTCTTCGGTCAGTTCCTGGGTTAATCTATTAGGTTGAGTTTCCTCCACAAGGTTCCAGCCCATGTGGGGTACTTTCAGGTTTTTATCTTCAAATTTGAACCGCAATGTATAGGCATCTATCCAAGCAAGGCCGGGTAGCTTGCCTTCTTCACTACCGTTGGTAAGCAGTTGCATACCCAGGCATATACCCAGCACCGGAACTTTCTGCTCTACAGCTTTGTACTGAAGTACATCCTTTAGTTCTGAACCATTTATTTGATACATAGCCGCATCGAAGGCGCCTACACCGGGCAACAATATCCTTTCAGCTTGTTCTATTGTTTTTATATTGTTGCTTATTTGCGCAGGCACTTTTATGTACTTAAACATATTCAGCACCGATCCCAGGTTGCCCATCCCATAGTCCACGATTGTAACCACTATGCAGCCATTTTTTTAAGCTTCTCCATATCCAGCGGAAAGCAGTATTTCAAATAAAAGCTCTTGGGTACCAGGTGCGCCTTATACAAGGTATAGAACAAAGGCCTCAACCTTTCGAATGTCTTTTTATAGGTTTCATAGTGCCAGAAATACTTACGT
>JAEZIL010000259.1 GCA_023436685.1 Bacteroidota bacterium
CTTTTATATGAATATTAGAATAGAACGTATCCACGCGTGTATATGTTCTGTTAGGGTCCCCACTATCTATACCTTCCCAACGTTGTATTCTACCATCAATAGAGCCTACCATCAAATACTCTTTTCCAGTATTATCCATTTTGCCTATAAACGGAGCACTGCCGCCGGTTTGCTGATAGGGGCCAACTTTTAATTTGCCCAATGAATCTGCCTCCTTTACCAGGCTAACTTGCCCAGCTGTTGCCATATTCTTGTAGTAAACCAAATAACCTATCTGTGTACCAATTATCAAATCTTTTACACCATTCTTATCTACATCATAAATACAAGGTGTTGCAAAGTTATTAGCCCTTATAGCAGCGCCGCTTTGATTAGTTAGTTCCTTTTGCCAAAGTTGCCATTCAGGCTGCACAGCTGCACTGGCTGCATTGTTACGAAAATATGCTATATGCCCGTTTTTACGGCCAATCAACAACTCATCAAGGCCATCGTTATTAAGGTCACCTACAGCCAAAGCTGCGCCGTCTATTCCTTGATTTTCAAGCCCCAGTAAATTATCGTCTTGCAGTGTAAATTCAGGGGCAGATGCTGTGCCTGTGTTTTGAAAATATACTATTCGTGACATTGTAGCGCCACTTACAGGATTGTAACGCCCCATAGTACCTACCAACAGATCCAGCAATCCGTCTTTATTATAATCGTACACAACAGGGTAAGTATTGGTGCCAAGGTCTACCATACTTTCCATAAGGAAGGTATCTGAACGGTATACGAAATTGGGAGTATTTACTGTTCCGGTATTTTCGTAGAAGGCTATGCATTTATAATTCTCTGTTCCATCAAGCTTAGGTGAAATAAGTATGTCTCTGTCGTTATCCTGGTCTACATCTACCCAATATGCTGCAGGAAACTTTGGCATATATAGCTTATGCCCGCCTATTTGCCAGGTGGTATCCTGTGCTACAATAGTATCTATAGGATATTGAAATTGAGTTTTGCCATTAATCAGCAATTGAATGTCGGCATACTGGTTGTTCCCGTCCAGGAAGTCAAAATCACCATCACCATCAATATCTATCAGGCACATTGCATTATTGCCATCGGTAGGCCTGTTACCCGGTTCTTCCCGAAAGGGTGGACATTCTGTAACACCAAGCTGGTGGGTTCTTGGTACCGCCTGAAAGAGCTTACCCCAGCATGTAGTTTCGAGCTGTAACGGAAATGTATCGCAAGATAAACTCTGTTCTATTCGTACATTCTTCCATGCTGCAATATAGCTGCCCCATAAAGAATAGCTTACAATATCCAGGTCTCCGTCATTATCAACATCTTCAATTCCCGGAATATCAGCCGGACTTATTGTTACGTTGGAAGTACCTGTAGCGCCTTGTCTTTGGTAACGCACTTCCTTCATTGGGGCAAACGTAAGTATGTTGGAATTATCGTACGACCCGTCACATATCCACAAACCGCTATACCCAAAATGAAACAGATCGGGTATATTGTCGCAATTGTAATCAACCAGCTTTATGAAATTATAAACGGGTGGGAACTTGTATTCATATTCTGGTGCATAGCGATATTCATTACCACTTCCTCTTGCTACGTTTATATATATTTTTACACCTTTATAGTTTTCAAATAATATCAGGTCATTTTTCCCGTCCTTGTTCATATCCACAACTGCAAACTGGGGCGAATTCTGCCCCCCCGACCATGCATTAGTTTTCTCAACCCCGTTTACCATTACTTTTATAGTTGACAGGTAATCTTTGCCCGACTGATATATTTCGGATTGAGCATTGCTATTAAATGTACTAGCCAGTATCATTAATAGCAGCATGCAAACAGGGTATTTTTTCATAATACTAATTTAAGCCATTTTACCGGTATGTATCAACTATGGCAACAGCAATACTATAGACATAAATACAGCATCTAACCGTTGGTTAAATATTTTTTCAGAGGAGAATTAGGCTCTTTCAGGAAATGCTTATAAACCAGCTTATCGGCCAATGATGCAAATAGCTTGTTCATCCATACTGTTAATTTTCCCTGGTTTGTCATTACTACCACTCTCCTTCTTTTTTCAATAGCACCAAATATTATTGCAGCACATTCTTCTGCACTCATAAGCTTGCCTTCTTCCAGTGGTGTTTCACCTTGCGAACTTCCGTCGGCAGCCCTGGCAACATTCCGGATATTAGAGGAGGTAAAGCCTGGAGAAACCCACATGACATGTACACCTGTTTCCAACAATTCGGTACGCAGTGCTTCAAGAAAACCTTGCATAGCAAATTTGGAGGCAGAATAACCCGTACGCGCAGGCAAACCACGAAAGCCGGCTATTGATGACACACCAAGCACTACCCCTTTATTTTTTATTATAGATGGCAATGCGTACTTGGTGCAATACACCGTGCCCCAAAAATTAATGTCCATTAATTCCTTGAGCACTTTCAGGTCTACGTCTTCAAACAATGCCCGCATGCTAATACCTGCATTGTTTATCAATACATCAATCTTTCCCCAATGGGCAATAGTTTGCTCTATAAATTGTTTACAATCTTCTTCCTTACTTACATCAGCACCTACGCAAAGTATGTTTTCGTTACCAGCAAAGGCTTCATCAAGCTTTTGTTTATTGCGTGCGCAAACAGCTACTTTTGCGCCTAGCTTAACACCAATATTGGCAAGTGCTTTACCTATACCCGATGATGCTCCCGTTATAGCTATTACTTTATTTTCAAATGACTGCATTGATGTATTTTCTGTATCGTAAAGTTAGTTTTTACTGCCTTGAAAGAAGTAACAAAATTGTTGGCTAAAAACCAATAAGAGATATACACTAAAGTTGATAAACATTTAACATGATAAAGGCACAATATTTTTAATTTCAGCATTAACGATAAGAAGTAAAAACACAAATGAAAGTTTTAATCATTTTAAGTTCGCAAAACGATGAAGGAGTAATGCAAGAATGCCACAACTGGCTGAATTGGTTTGGTATAGAAAATGATATAGTTATAGCATCTGCCCATCACAACCCAGACAAAGTGCGCGAAGTAATGATTAATGCAAAAGAAAATGGATATGGTGTGGTAGTAGCTGCTGCAAGTATGGCTGCTACTTTACCTGGCGTATGCGCCGCTTATACTTCTTTACCTGTACTTGGTGTACCACTTGATGGAGGCATGCCCGGGGGTATAGACGCACTATACAGCATGGTACAAATGCCGGCCGGCCTGCCTGTAGGCACTCTAGCTGTTGGTAAAGCAGGGGCGAGAAATGCGGCAGTTTTAGCTGCGCGCATACTAGCCTTAAGTGATAATGCAATAGCTGAACGACTAGAAGAATTCAAACAAAACGAATATGGAATATAAAATTGGCAGCGTTCTTATAATGCTGCCTCGTACTAACTTTAAACATTTTCACATTGACGGAAGCCATCATTAATCTCGAAACAGTTAACCCCATCGAATTCTTTGGCGTTAACAATAGCAAGTTTGACATACTGAAACGTAAGTTTCCGTTATTAAAAATCTTGTCTCGCGGCAGCCAGATAAAGCTGTCGGGCCAGGCCGAAGCTGTAGCAGAAGCTCAGGGGCGCATAGGCCAGCTTATTAAATACCTGGAAAGAAACGGGCATTTATCAGAAAACTATTTTACCGAACTGTTGGGAGATGAAGAAACAATAGAAGCCCCCAAAGAAGATGCTAACAGCAACGATATACTTGTATTTGGCCCTAATGGAAAAGTAATTCGTGCTAAGACACAAAACCAGAAGCTGATGGCTTCTGTGTCAGAAAAAAACGATATTATTTTTGCTGTAGGCCCTGCAGGCACGGGTAAAACATATACTGCCGTAGCGCTTGCCGTAAGGGCATTGAAAAATAAAGCTGTAAGGAAGATAATACTTACACGGCCCGCCGTTGAAGCAGGCGAAAGCCTGGGTTTTTTACCGGGCGACCTGAAAGAAAAAATAGACCCATACCTGCGCCCGCTATATGATGCCCTGGATGACATGATACCGTCAGACAAGCTTAATTATTATATGACCAACCGCATAATTGAATTTGCGCCATTGGCATATATGCGGGGGCGTACACTGGATAACTCCTTCATTATTCTTGATGAGGCACAAAACTCTACCGATCTTCAGCTTAAAATGTTCCTTACACGTATTGGTGCCTCTGCAAAGGCTATAATTACAGGCGACCTTACACAAATTGACCTTCCTAAAAATCAAAAATCAGGACTAGCAAAAGCTACACGTATATTACGCAACATAGAAGGTATAGCTCACATTCAGCTTGATGAGCAAGATGTAGTTCGCCACAGGCTGGTGAAGCACATTATTAAAGCATACGATAAAGAACAAGAACGTGAGGAAGCGTTGGAACTGGAGAATAAAAACCAATTCAGGGCATTGAAAAATAAAGAGCCCGAAGCATAACCTAACTACAATAAAAACAAAGAGCCCTTCCGAATGGAAGGGCTCTTTTATCGTTAGCAGTTGCTACTATTCTTCTTCGTCAAATTGAAGTACATCACGGTTAGCCATCAGCAATTCAAATTCCTCCTTCGAACCAACTACCAGATCATCAAAATCGCGCAGACCTGTACCTGCAGGAATTATGTTACCTGTAATTACGTTCTCTTTTAAGCCCATCAGGTTATCAGATTTACCATTGATAGCTGCCTGAGAAAGCACTTTAGTTGTTTCCTGGAACGATGCAGCAGATATCCAGCTTTGTGTACCTAACGATGCTTTTGTAATACCTAACAACAGCGGTGCTGATGTAGCGGGGTTAGCATCACGGTAGTCCACAACCTTTTTATCAGCACGACGCAACAAGCTGTTCTCTTCGCGAATCTCACGCAGGGTAACAATCTGGCCCGGATGCAGTTTATCAGAATCACCTGCCTCGGTTACTACCTTTTTATCAAATATCCAGTCGTTTTCAATCATGAAATCAAACTTATCGGTAGTATCATCTTCCAGGAATTTAGTATCTCCCGGATCAACGATGGTTACCTTACGCATCATTTGACGCACGATTACTTCAATATGTTTGTCATTGATCTTCACACCTTGCAAGCGGTAAACTTCCTGAATCTCATTCACCAGGTATTCCTGTACAGCAAATGGACCTTTAATAGCAAGGATATCGCCAGGGGTTGTAGCACCATCAGACAGTGAAGTACCGGCTTTTACAAAGTCACCATCCTGCACCATGATGTGGCGCGTCAATGGAACCAGGTATTTCTTAACCAGTCCTTCGCGCGATTCAACGATAATCTCGCGGTTACCACGCTTGATGTTACCAAAAGCTACTACACCATCTATTTCCGCAACTATAGCAGGGTTGCTAGGGTTACGTGCTTCAAACAGCTCAGTAACACGTGGAAGACCACCCGTGATATCTCGGCTACGACCCATGATACGTGGTATCTTAACCAGTACCTGGCCGTTATTCACGCTATCGCC
>JAEZIL010000161.1 GCA_023436685.1 Bacteroidota bacterium
CTATTACCGGTGGGGCAGCAGCTACAAATGCGGGGCCCGCTATTACAATATCATTTATTATAGCTGCTGTAGGCTGTGCTTTTGCCGGTTTGTGTTATGCCGAATTCGCATCTATGATACCTATAGCAGGTAGTGCTTATACCTACTCATTTGCTACAATGGGCGAATTTATTGCCTGGATTATTGGGTGGGACCTGGTACTTGAGTATGCTGTGGGTGCGGCAACTGTATCTATTAGCTGGTCTCGCTACCTGGTAAAGTTTCTGGAATATTTCAATGTGCACCTGGACCCTGCCTGGACATTGTCTCCTTTTGACGGGGGGATAATTAACTTACCTGCAGTATCTATTATCATATTAATGTCGCTGTTGCTGGTAAAGGGTACAAAGGAGTCGGCATTTGTTAACGGTATCATCGTAGTGTTGAAAGTGGCCGTGGTATTGGTATTTATTGCATTGGGCTGGCAATATATACGCCCTGAAAACTATACACCATATATACCACAGAATACAGGCACTTTTGGTGAGTTTGGTTTTAGCGGTATCATTCGTGCGGCGGCTATAGTATTTTTTGCATACATTGGTTTCGATGCTGTGTCAACAGCCGCACAGGAGTCAAAAAATCCTAAGCGCGATATGCCTATAGGCATATTATTATCGTTAGGTATCTGTACTATTTTGTATATACTTTTTGCCCATGTAATGACCGGCGTTGCCAATTATCAAATGTTTGCAGGCAAGGATGGGATAGCGCCAGTTGCTGTGGCCATTGATAATATGGGTACACCAACAGCAGATGGAACAATAATGCCGGATTATCCATGGCTCAATAAAGCCATTATTATTGCCATACTGGGTGGTTATTCATCGGTGATACTTGTAATGTTGATGGGTCAGTCGAGGGTGTTTTTCAGTATGAGTAAAGATGGGCTATTACCTAAAGTATTCTCAGAAGTGCATCCTAAATACCGTACACCCGCAAAGAACAACTTTCTATTTATGCTGTTCGTAAGCTTGTTCGCAGCATTTGTACCGGCGCGTATTGTAGGTGAAATGACCAGTATAGGCACTTTGTTTGCATTTATATTGGTATGTATCGGTGTTATGGTTATGCGCCGTAAAATGCCCGATGCTCCAAGAGCTTTCCGTACACCATTGGTACCATTGGTGCCTATATTAGGTATTGTTACCTGTCTTTTTATGATGGTATTTTTACCTCTGGATACCTGGATACGTTTAATTGTATGGATGATGATAGGATTTGATATATACCTGTTTTACGGAATGCGTAATAGCATACTTAATAATGGAATGTTTACACGCAGCAGCTTCCGCACAGTATCTTTGTCAGGTATTGCAATGGTAGTAATATTGATAATCGTGGCCATACTGCATCATAATACGCCCGGAGCGGACGATGCCGCATTGTTCAATTTCTCTATTGTGTTCTCATTAATTCATTTGATCTTATATATCATTACGGCTAACAAAGGCAAGAAAGACATTGTATAATAGTTCTGATTATATAAACCCTTCATGCATGAAGGGTTTATATTTTTAATAAGCTAGTGGCGCGGTTTTATATGATTATGATATAAAACACTACGATCATGAATCTTAAACCAATTGACAACAAAACATTAAGGACAATAGGGTTAGTAACGCTTGCAGCAGGTGCATTGTACTATCCGGCAATGAAATTGTTTAACTACTTACGTACAAAACAATCTAATGGTAACAAATTGCCAACCAGCAATGCCAAAAATTTCGCACCGTCTTACCGGGGTAAGCATAAACCTCATCACAGGCAGGCACATAGCCATAATGGCGAATTAGCTTAATATAAATTAGCGTGATACAACGGGCGTAAGGCAATGCTTTGCGCCCGTTGCTTTTTTTATACGCAGGCAATGCTATACCAGAACTGAAAAAAATGGCTACATTTGTCCGGTTTTATTACAACCGTTTAAACTTTTAAAAGCTAATATTTTTATGGCATACGATGTAATCGTAGTAGGTAGTGGCCCCGGCGGATATGTTGCGGCTATACGTGCATCACAGTTAGGTTTTAAGACAGCAATAGTAGAACGTGAGAGCCTGGGTGGTATCTGTCTGAATTGGGGATGTATCCCAACAAAAGCATTATTGAAATCAGCACAGGTGTTGGAATATATCAGCCATGCGCAGGATTATGGTATACAGGCAGGCGAATCGAAGGCTGATTTCGCTGCGGTTATCAAACGTAGCCGCGGTGTTGCCGATAAAATGAGCAAGGGTATCCAGTTCCTGATGAAGAAGAACAAAATAGACGTTCTGATGGGTATGGGTAAACTGAATGGCAAAAAAGAAGTAGAAGTAACCGGCGCCGATGGTAAAGTGACTGCGCACCAGGCTAAACATATTATATTGGCTACAGGTGGCCGAGCACGCCAACTGCCTAACCTGCCAATAGATGGTAAGAAAATAATAGGCTACCGTGAAGCAATGTCTCTGCCTACGCAACCAAAATCTATGATAGTTGTAGGTTCTGGTGCAATAGGCGTTGAGTTTGCTTATTTCTACCACAACATGGGCACTAAGGTTACTATTGTTGAGTTTATGCCGCGCATTGTGCCCGTTGAGGACGAGG
This sequence comes from Bacteroidota bacterium, assembly GCA_023436685.1. Lineage (GTDB taxonomy): Bacteria > Bacteroidota > Bacteroidia > Chitinophagales > Chitinophagaceae > Polluticoccus. Next base: position 2,629 of record JAEZIL010000161.1, read on the forward strand.
ATGTATCGAAAGAACTGGAAAAAATCTACAAGAAGAAAGGCATTGAAGTAATGACTAACGCTTCGGTAGAAAAAGTAGAAGCTGCAGGCAATGGTGTAAAAGCTACTGTGAAAACTAAAGACGGTAATATCACTCTAGAAGCTGATATTGTATTGAGTGCAGTAGGCGTTTCTACCAATATCGAAAACATTGGCCTGGAAGCCTTGAACATTAAACTGGAGAAAGATAAAGTAGCAGTAGATAAGCATTACAAAACGAATGTAGATGGTATCTATGCTATTGGTGATATAGTTCCCGGCCAGGCATTGGCGCACGTAGCTATGAAAGAAGCTGTAATATGCGTTGAGGCTATTGCTAACAAAGAAGGTAAATACCATCATGTGCCTGAAGCGCTGGATTACGGTAATGTACCGGGTTGTACTTACTGCTCGCCTGAAATAGCATCGGTTGGCATGACGGAGAAACAAGCCAAAGAAGCGGGTTATGAAATTAAAGTAGGTAAATTCCCATTCTCGGCTTCAGGTAAAGCAAGTGCAGCAGGCGCTAATGAAGGTTTTGTAAAGGTGATCTTTGATGCTAAGTATGGTGAATGGCTGGGTACACACATGATAGGCGCTAATGTAACAGAGATAATTGCACAAACAGTTGCCAGCCGCAAACTGGAAACCACATGGCAAGAGCAATTAGATACAATATTCCCGCACCCAACAATGAGTGAAGCTGTGAAAGATGCGATAGAGGTTGCCTTGGGTGAGGCAATACATTTGTAATAAAACGCACAGAACGATTGGGACAAAAAGGCTGCTTGAAAAAGCAGCCTTTTTGTATATATGATAAATGTCATTTTTAATTAGGGATTAATATGATTTCCTTTATTATTACAATGGCTAACACATATAAATCATGAAAAATTTTACCCATTACCCCAGGTTACTTCTGTTACTAGCAATTTTATTATCATCTGCAGGTTTAAAGGCACAAACTTACTGTTCGGGATCTTTCTTTTCATCGGGATGCGCAAGTTTTGGAGATTATATACAATCCTTTTCTACGACAGGAGGTATTACTAATATTACAAACAATAGTACTGGTTGCGGTTCGGGTAGTTACACGTTTTATTCTTCAATGTCAGTTACGGCAGTGCAAGGTACATCGTTCAACTTTTCAATCACCAATACACCTTCCAGCGGTAATGAATACTTTAATATATGGGTAGACTGGAATGACGATGGTGACTTTACCGATGCCGGCGAAAGTATGTACACTTCGGGATCTACCAGCGCAAGTGCTACTATAACAGGCAGTATTACTGTACCTGTGGGGGCTACTGTAGGTACTACCAGACTGCGTGTTATGGTTAACTATGGTTCAAATGGCAGTTCTTGCCTGGGTTCCACCTGGGGCGAAGTAGAAGACTATAATATGGTTGTACAAGCTGCATGTGCTGCGCCTACCGGTGTTACAGCAAATAATGTTGCCAGCAATACTGCAGATTTTAACTGGAACGCAGTTTCGGGTGTTCTGGGTTATGAATATGTAATAGATCAAACAGCTACAAGCCCTACAACGGCCGGTACTTTTGTAAGCACTAATAGCTATAGTGAATCAGGATTAACTTCCAGCACTGCATATTATTTCCATGTGCGCACTAAATGTACTGCAACCGACTTTTCCAGCTGGGTGAACATTCCATTTACTACTACATTCAATCCTTGTCCATACCCAGGTGGAATAACATTTACACCAACCGGAACATCGGTAGCCGATTTTAGCTGGACCGCAGTAAGTGGATCGGGCGGATATGAATATTTGGTAAGCACATCAAGCACAAATCCTACTATTAGTGGTACACCTACAACAAATACATGGGCTACAGTTACCGGTTTAACAGGTGGAGGTACTTATTACTTCTTTTTGCGCAATGCATGTACATCGCCAAGTGGCTTGTCTGACTGGACACGACTGCAATTTGTAATGCCGGAATGTTACCAGCCGGGAAGTATTCTTGTTTCCGGAGTTACAGATACTTCTGCAGATTTTATGTGGGGTATAACAAGCAATGCAAACTACTACGAATACCAGGTTGATACAAATATTGCTCCGCCAGCGGGAGGGTCAGGTTTTAGTTCAACAACAGGTATGAGCGCTCACGTTGAAAATCTTATACCTCAAACAAAATACTACATACATCTGCGTTCAAGATGTTTTACAAGCGACAGTTCGGCTTGGGTACTGGATTCGATAGTTACCAGAATGGGTTGTTTAAGGCCTGTTGTTACAATAAACGGAGCTCAGACAAATAATGTTTCAGCAGCCTGGGATGCCGTACCTAACGCCATTGCATACGAGTACAGGGTAAGCCACTCGAACTCGGTACCTGCTTTTGGTACTGAAACTACAAATACATTTACCGGGCCTATTACGCTGCCAACCGACGGGAAGGATTATTATTTACATGTACGAGCCAAGTGCAATAGCCAATTCAGTTTCTCTACATGGGTAACGCATCCATTGCGTGTAATGCCAACAGGTGTTGCTAATTTATCCGGTAATATTTTTGATATCTATGTTCATCCTAACCCTGTTAAAAATATAGTATCCATTAGCATCATAGGTACCGTAGAAAATGGTTTGCTGACATTGTATGACGCTACAGGTAAATTAATTCAGCAATTGCATGGGAATGCAATTAGCACAATTGATATGGATATGTCATCTCTAGCACAGGGAATATACATGCTGAAGTATCAAGACAACCTGAATAGCAGGGTAATTAAACTAACAAAGGAGTAAGATTCGTTTAAACATAGGATTAAAACAATTTGCAGGGTTATAACCTTCAAGTTGTTTTAATTCATTTTTAATTTTAAAATTAAAATTCAACTAAGGCATAGTTGGGGAGTCGTTTTTTGATTTAAAATCGACTAATTTAATCGCATTATATAATATAATGCTATGAAAAAATTTACCCCTTCAATTTTTCGTAGTGCAATATTTGCTTGTATTGCATTATTAACGCCTCTATTTGTTCAAGCGCAGCCCTGTAGTCCGTACGATTATTGTTATGGCTATTATTATTGCGCTGGTTTTACTACCTCTGGTGCCGAGACTGATATAAGTGTTTTTACTAACTGTTCAAACTCGTCATCAGGCTCGTACTCTTATAACTCAACTGATGTTATTGAAGCCGTGAAAGGCACTAGTTTTGATTTTACTATTACTAATGGCCCAGGGTCCTATATGTATTATAACATATGGATTGACTGGAATAATGATAACGACTTCAGTGATGCCGGTGAAAGTGTTTTTTCAAGTGGATTTACATACTATTATTCGGATCAGACAGGAACTATAAACGTACCGTCAGGTACCAGTATAGGTGTAAAGCGTGTTAGAGTAATGGCTAGTTACTATGGTAACGGCTCGCCATGCTGGACATACTGGGGTATTGGTGAAACTGAGGACTATGATCTGAACGTATTACCATCGTGCCCCAAACCAACCAGTGTTGCTGCAAGTAATGTGAGCGGTAATAGTGCTGATATTAACTGGGATCCAATGCCGGGTGCTATGGGTTATGAATATGCACTAAATCAAAGCTCAACACCTCCTACAACTGCAGGTACTTTTACTACTTCTAATAGCTATGGTGCATTTGGATTAAATGCTTCCAGCGGCTATTATTTCCATGTCCGCACAAAATGTAGTTCATCAGATTATTCTTTGTGGTCAACTATAAACTTTTCTACAATCTATAATCCATGTCCGTATCCCGGTGGCATCACCGTAAATACACCTACAGCGTCAGACGCTGATTTTAGCTGGAGTCCTGTTTCTGGTTCGCTGGGATATTATTATGTACTTAGCACTTTATCAACCGCACCTACCGTAACAGGTACCTTTACTACAGGTACTTCAGGTGCTGAATCTGGATTAACAGGTGGAGCAGAATACTATTTGTATGTGCGTAATATTTGTTCTCCAACAAGTATATCAGACTGGACAAGGCAGCCTTTTATAATGCCTGAATGTGCGGTGCCAGGTGCTGTGCTTACAACAGGTATTACAGATACATCTGCTGATTTTATTTGGGGCCTTGCTAATAACGCGGGTTATTATGAATATCAGGTTGACCCTAACTATAATCCACCAGCAGGTGGCTCCGGGCTTTCAAGTACAACAGGTATGAGTGCACATGTCGAAGGCCTTTTACCACAAACAAAATATTATGTCCACTTACGTTCACGTTGTTTTATTAACGACACATCGGCTTGGTTGTTAGATTCTCTGGTTACACGTGTTGGTTGTTTAGTTCCCCAGTTGGTTATCAGCAACCCTAATACTAATAATCCCGGAGTGACATGGGATCCTATACCTCAAGCAATTGCTTATGAGTACAGAATGAACAATTCTGATGATGCGCCTGCCTATGGTACCGAGATAACAAGCACTACATTACCACCTATTACACTACCTAATGATGGTAAAGATTATTTTATACATGTTCGTGCAAAATGTAATAGCCAGTTTAACTTTTCCCGATGGAATACGCAGCCATTAAGGCTTAGTGGGGTTAACGTGATAAACGTACAAGGAAATGTATTTAGTGTAACGGCACACCCTAATCCTGTAAAAGATGTATTGCAAGTGAAAGTTAATGGCAGCAATGAAACAGCTACTTTATACTTAACTGATATCACAGGTAAAATTGTTCGTGAAACAACACTTACAACAAATACTGAAATAAACATGTCCGGATTAACCCCTGGCATCTATATGTTGAAATACATCAGCAGTACACGTTCGGAAGTATTAAAGCTAACCAAGGAATAATTTGGTTAAACATCAGTGATAGCCGCACCAATGGTGCGGCTTTTTTTTGCAGGCTAGTCTGTAATGCGATTACCTTTGTGCCTTATGCGATATATATTAAAGCATATTAGTGATATCATTGAGCAGTATAATGGCGATATACCGCTAACTCATTTTCTCAAGCGATATTATAAACAGCACACAAAATTAGGCAGCAGGGACAGAAAGATCCTTTCAGAAATGACATATTGCTGGTATCGTTGCAGTAAGGCGGTACTCGATATTCAGGATTTTGAGCAAAAGCTATATTTATGTTTGTTCTTATCGGATACTGAAAATAGCTATGCTGGTAATTTTCTGCCTATTCAATGGCAAGAGGGTAAACAGCATAGCCTGCAGGAAAAAATAGCCATTCTGGCTACTGAAGGCATACTTGTCGATGTTGAAAAGATTAATGCTTATTCAGGTGAATTTTCTTATGGTATTAAGAAGCATGAGTGGTCAAATTCCCTACTGCAACAGCCTTCTTTATTTATCAGGATAAGAAGAGACAGGCAGATTGTGACCAAACTGTTAGGCGAGCATGGTGTGCCTTATCATGAGATTAGTGAGAGCTGTTTAAGCTTGCCCAATGGCTCATCTATAGACAAATTCTTACCTCCGGCTTTATATGTAATACAAGATGCTTCTTCACAGCAAACCGGTAATTATTTTCAAGTCAACTCCAATGAATATTGGTGGGATTGCTGCTCCGGAGCAGGTGGCAAAAGCTTGCTGTTGAAAGACAAGGAGAGGACTGTTAAATTAACAGTGTCGGATAAACGCCAAACCATACTTCATAATCTTGAAGAGCGCTTTGCCTTATATGGCCATAAGCCCGACCGGGCATTCACATTAGATATGTCTGATGCTTCAAGTATTAAGAAGCAAATGCGCGGACAACTATTTGACAACATAATATGCGATGTGCCTTGTAGCGGTTCGGGTACCTGGGCAAGAACACCGGAGCAAGCATACTTCTTTGATCAAAGTGATCTTAGTTTTCTGTCTGAACTGCAATATAGTATTGCCCGGAATGCTGCTGTCTATTTGAAACAGGGTGGCACTTTATATTATATCACCTGTTCGGTTTTCAAAAGTGAGAATGAGAATGTAGTGGAAAAATTAAAAGCTGACGGGTTGAAGTTGAAAGAACTAACGCTGATAAATGGTATTGCGCAAAGAGCAGATTGTCTATTTATCGCCTTATTGGAAAAGGAATAACTAGTACTTAATTATAGGAAGGGTAGTTGTATTCCCAGATGTGCTAACTGTTAGTAAATATGTGGCAGGTAATAGTGAGGATGTAATATAGATTGTTAAATGGTGGGTGCCAGCTAGCCTGTAATACTTGCCATTATATACTTCTTTACCATTTACATCTACTATACGTACTGCTATGTCTCCTGTTTGGGCATGATAAACCTTTAAACTGAAATTGTTGCTGAAGGGACTAGGATAGGCTAATGCAATATTTGTAGCATCTGGTACAGGTGGTATTTCTTTAATATCCAATATCTGCAAAGCAAGCCTAAAATCGGGAACTCCATGACCTATATGGTTGTCGGGTTCAGCATGCTGGTGCGCACTGCTGATAATTGCATTTTTAATGAGAAATGGTGCAGCGTCAGGCTTGGCTTGCCATAAGCATGCGGCCCAGCCTGCCAATTGCGATACAGCGAACGATGTTCCGCCAATTGGAACAGGATTTTCGCCTGTAGTTAACACCATAGCAGGTTCGCCTGCCATGCAAATGTCAGGCTTAACCCTACTTGCTGTAGGAAGCCCGTAACCGCTTGATGGTGCCACTAATTTGTTGAGGTTGACAGAACCTACGGTTATAGCACTATCCGCATCGCCAGGTGTCAAAATATATTTCCAGGGGCTTGTTCCTTCATTCCCCGCTGATGCAACAAACAGCATGCCTTTCCTTGTAGCTATATTAGCTGCCTTGGCAGCGATAGTTGTGTTACCGTCAATATCAGCATAAGAATACGATTGTTGTGTGAAAGGCGCTGTAAACGTATTATAGCCAAGGGAGACTGTAACAATATCTGCACCTATACTGTCAGCACGTTCGGTAGCAGCAAGCAGGTTGTCCAGCTCTATTTCCATTTCCCCATTTGCGTCGTCTTCGGTAACATATAATACGTATCCAGCATTTGGCGCAGTGCCTACATACTTGCCGGGTATATTAGCCGCCATAGTAGATAATGCTGAAGTGCCATGATTATACCTGCCTGAGAAAACATCGTTATTATGCTGAACAAAATTGAACTGATCTATTAGCCTGGAGTTATAATTTAAGCTATCAAACCCAATCATTCTATCTACACCTGCAAATCCATTATCCAAAACGGCTATTAGTTTGCCTTCCCCCCTGTAATCCCTATCATGCAGATAATCACCATTTACCAATCGCGTTTGTGCAAAGGCATCTCCGTAATAGGCATAGGTACCTGTAATTCGCATTAAGCCATTTGGGTACCGGCTATTACTATCGGGCGGCTTTGGCGATAAGTAATGAAGCGGGGTGGAATAATAGGCAATATATTTTACAGAGTCTACATATGGTTTACCATTCAGTTGAAGTATAGCTGCAGAATCTTCTAAGAGAATAACACAGGTATTTAGCCAACGTGATGCTGTATGGAATTTACCACCTGTGCTTGTTAATATATCGGTTATGTAGGCTGGAGAAACTGGCCTATCCGTTTCATTTAGTGGTATAAACTGATGGGAGCGGCGAAGTAAGGAACGTTCAGACAAAAAAGATTCAACAGCCGAAAGCCCGGGTGAACCTGCTTTATCTTTCAGGTAAATGCGGAAACCATATTGCTGGGCTTGCGCAGTATTAATACCGAGCAAAAAAAGGATTGCTACACATAAGCCACTACTCCAACGCAACATAGAAAGGGTTAATTATGAGTAACGGCTCTCATAATAACACCTGCACCCTTGCGGCACCTGTTAGGATTGTTTGGGTCGTTGTTTGAAAGTGATTTCTCATCGTATGTCCAATGGTAATATTCGCGGTACACCATACCTAAACCTTTAGCATATACTTCTTTTCCGTAAGTACGCCTTGCCGGTTTATTTGGTAAGGTTTCAGGGTCGTTTTCTGTAATATCTACCTGGCGCACCGTAATAGTATTTTTATAAACTATTTCACCCGTGTTAAAGTCTTCACCTACATTGTCGTACCTGTATTGCCAGTCGCTAAAGTAAAAATATGGGGTGTCGATGGTATTGATCAGGGCATTACCATTCCAATCGCGCCCCTGTTCAATAGGATAAGTTAGTTTAATGAAACGCAATCCTTTTTGAGTGAGTTCTGTTTGAGCCTTAGTATTGGTCACGTAGATCACATCCTGGCTCACCCATGGGTCTTCAGTTTTTTTACGAATGCGGGTGTCTATGCGGTAAGAAGGCCTACCTTGTCCGTCGGTAAAAGTATCAGCAACCGTATACATT
>JAEZIL010000169.1 GCA_023436685.1 Bacteroidota bacterium
CCCCTACTCCCAGCCATGAATGTGAACCTTTGACATCGACCCCGGCGAATATGGTAATTATAAGCAGAAATAAACCTATTGTATAAGATAGATACGCAATTGAAGAAAAGAATTTACTATCCGTCCACACAATAAGCAAACCCACAAACAAAGAGATACCCAGCCATATTGCCTGCCGCATGTGGCTTTTGCTCATAATAAATATGGAAGGGTCGGTACGGCGGTACTCAACGGAAAATACTGCAAGCAAACCAATGGCCACCAACGCCAGGTATAATATCAAGGTGATACCATCGAGCCTGGCAAATATGGATTTGCTTGTATTACTATTACTCATTAGCTCTTTGGTTTATTTATATATGTACGCATCATCCACCTTCTTACCCATAAAGAGTCTTTTACACGTGCTACGCTATCGTTGTATCGTTTCTGAGCTGTTCTTCTTTCATCCCGCAGGCGGTCTTTAAGGCGATTGGCAGAATCGATGATATAAGTGTACTTAGTGATAAGATGTGCGTTGTACATCTTATCCTCAAGATATTTGCGTTTAGGATTTATGGTATCAGTAAGATACTTTTCCATCATAAGGCTGGCAACAGGGCCCGCCCAGGTAGCGCCGTACCCTGCATTTTCTACTATCACGGCTATAGCGATCTTAGGATCGTTTACGGGTGCAAAGGCTACAAATACTGAGTGGTTTTGCATTTTCATTGCCACACCGTTTACTACAGCTTTATTTTCAACGGTACCGGTTTTAGCGGCTATGTCAATACCATCCATTTTGGCAACGGTACCCGTACCGCGCTCCACTACATCCTGCATACCACGCGCTACAATGGTAAAGGTACTATCGGGTATATGTGTAACTACGTGCTTTTCTAAGTAGGGGCGCAATAGGCTATCTTTAGGATTTTTGTTGATAGATTTAACAAAATGCGGTGTGTAGTAGTATCCCTTATTAGCAATAATACACATTGCATTTGCCAGTTGTATGGGTGTAAGGGCAATTTCGCCTTGTCCCATCCCTACGTACAGCATAGTACATGAGTTCCAGGAACCATTATACATTTTGTTGTATAAATTACTGTCGGGCAAAAGGCCCTTGCCTTCAAATGGAATATCGACACCGGTAGTACGCCCAAACCCAAATGAGGTGCAGTAGTCGTGCCATACTGATTGCCCGTTTTTTACATTGCCAAATTTTTTAGCATCTACTATCAGACGAAAAATATGTACAAAATATGAGTTGCAGGAGTTGGCCAATGCCAAACGCAGATTGGCAGCATGGCCACCGCCACTATGGGTACAGCCAATACGCCTGCCGCATGAGTAGTAGCCACCACCACATGGATAGCCAAATGAAGGTGTTATAGCGCCAACATCTAGCGCAATAAGCGCAGTCATCGGCTTAAGTGTTGAACCCGGCTGGTAAGTAGCCTGCGTAGCGCGGTTTAATAAGGGGTGCGTAGCATCCAGATATAGTTTAGAGAAATTCCTGCTACGTTCTTTCCCCTTCAGCATATTAGGATCGTAGCTTGGGGCGCTGATAAGCGAAAGAATGCCACCTGTTTTAGGATCTATAGCTACTACGCTGCCGATTTTATTGACCATTAGCTTTTCACCATATTCCTGCAATTCGGCATCCAAATATAGCTCCAGGCTACGGCCAGCAACCGCGGGTGTATCGAGCGCGCCACCTTTATAGGGGTCTCTCGGGCGATTGAAATTATCACGTTCAAGGAAATAGACACCTCTCTGGCCACGCAGCACTTCTTCATATTGGTTTTCAAGGCCTACTAAGCCTGTATAATCGCCTTGTGTATACGATGCGTAGCGCTCCTTCTGCAACATGCCGGGCGATACCTCGCCAATATATCCCAGTATGACGCCTGCGCTTGCATTGGGATATGAGCGTATATGCCGTTCAGACAACTCAAAGCCGGGAAACAGATATATATTCTCCTGGAACCGTGCTGTTTGTGCCGGGGTCAATTCCTCTATCAGGGCACCTTTACGCATGGGGCCATTCTTAATGCGGATCTTATCCAGCATTTTTTCAAATGTAGGAATACTGATACTTAACACATCACAAAGTGCTGCGGTATCAAGGTTCTTAGAAACTGCACTTGGCGTTACCATTAAGTCATATACCACCTGGTTGTACAGCATCACTTTCCCATTACGATCGTAAATGACACCACGGGGCGGGTATACTACTTTCCGATAGATAGCTATGTCATTAGCCATTATCTTATACTTATCTTCTACCACCTGCAGAAAAAAGAGGCGGGTAAGCATAATTACGGCAATGCCGATAAAAATGAACCTAATAACGTATTGACGCGGGTTTGCCGCAAGAGACATGAGCAAAAAATTAATCCGGTACCTGCCACAAACCTAAATGAAAAACACGAGTTTTTGCAGATGATGTGCAACATAAAAAAAGGAATAATTTTTGCGCACAGCCCGGACGCATATGCAAAAATTATTTCTAAAAAAAGTTTTGGCTTTTTCCAAACTCCATTTACCTTTGCACTCCCCGAATAGGGGTAATAGTCCGATGGTGTAAAGGTAGCACAACTGATTTTGGTTCAGTTAGTCTAGGTTCGAATCCTGGTCGGACTACCCAAGAAAAGAAAAGTAAGCCCCGTATTTGATGCGGGGCTTTTTATTTTTACTCTGTAATTCTGTTACTATGAAAAGATTTATACTGCTTATGATACTATTGAGCTCTATAAAAGCTTATGCTCAATATACAGATAGCACGCAGTATCATATAAACGTTGCTGCGACCGGGAATATTAATCGCACTAACGATGGTACGGCATATATATTAAACAACGCACTAAAATTTGGCATACGTAAGAAGAGTATAGCATTGAACCTGGCCAATACTTATGTGTATGGCAAGCAGAATGGCTCTTTAATGAACAACGATTACAATGCAGCACTTGATTTTAATTTGTACAAAACGCTGCCTGATTTTTATTACTGGGGCTTGCTGAATTACACAACCAGCTACTCGCTTAAAATTGTAAACCAGCTACAAGCCGGCGCAGGCGTGGCTTATAGTTTTCTTAATACAAAAAATGCACGCATTAATGTAAGCGAAGGCATCCTGTACGAAACCAGCGATATATATCTTCAGGATTCAGCCCGCCAAACCTATAAC
>JAEZIL010000323.1 GCA_023436685.1 Bacteroidota bacterium
GGGTATGGGGGTTGCATTGGGCAGCGAAACTGCTAAGCGCCTAGCGGAACTCATTTAAATGCTTCACTACCTCTCCTATTGGTAAGCCCATTACATTGTAATAGTCTCCATTTATTTTTTCAATACCTATCATGCCTATCCATTCTTGTATGGCATAAGAGCCTGCCTTGTCATACGGGCTGTATCGCTGTACATAATGAGTTATTTGTTGTTCGTTCAACGGGCGGAAGAATACTTCTGTAGTTACTGAAAACCCTTTTTGCATATTGCCTTTTTGCATGCACACGCCAGTTACCACTTTATGCATACGTCCTTGCAGTTGGCCCAGTATATTTATAGCGTCTTGTTCATCGCTGGGCTTCCCTACTATTGTATTGTCCAGCAATACAATAGTATCAGCAGCTATTATTAGCGCATCGGGGTAATTTGCTTCTATTGCAGCGGCTTTTTTCCTTGCCAGGTGTTCGGGCACTAATTCTCCAGCCATACCGGCGGGGTTTGTTTCATCAACATCTGCTATTACCACTTCAAAATCTAATTCAGCAGCCTCCATAAGTTGTTTTCTGCGTGGCGATTGAGATGCCAGTATAATTTTAAACATGAGCTTCGAAATAATAGATGATCAAAGAACAAATACCCAAAACCATAATGATCTTAATGTTTTTACTGGCTTGAGCGTAGTGCCGTGTCGTGGCCCCATTTTTCAGGTTGTATATCCAGTATATAAGCGGTGCTATCAGTGCTAGTAAAGTGTAGCTTCCAAGCATCCACCATCCGGCAGTATATAGTTTATAGGCACCATTTATAAGCGGTATAATAGCAAGTATACCCAATGCCTGTGCAAACCATTGCGATCTTTGCAGCCCCCATTTTATTGGCATTGTCACACACCCTTGCTCTGCATCACCCTTAAAGTCTTCCATATCTTTTACTATCTCACGCATCCATGTAAGCGTGAACGCAAAAAAAGTATATATCATCAGAACATGAAAAGGATTGGGTATCTTCTCTCCGTTAATAAGCAATATCGGCTTTTGCAAAGCATAGTTGTGTAATACAGGTTCATACCATAGCAACACAATAATAGTAAAGGCCGTAAGCAAGGCTACAACTACATTTCCTATCATAAACATGCGTTTGAAATGTGTTGAGTAAAACCAAAGTAAAATAGTACAGGTCAACTGAAAGAACACCCATCGCCACTGACCGGCTTGCCAAGCCACTAGAAGCGCCAATAATAGCCCTGTTATATTTAATACGCTATGCATCACTATGGCCTGCTTCATAGGTATTTTTTTTTCCAGTATTACTTTCTCGGGCCGGTTAATGATGTCTATTTTAATATCAAAATAGTCGTTAATGATATAGCCGGCTGCAGCTATTAAGACTGTAGCTAAAGAAATGAATAGAAAATTAATGGGCGTTAATAAGAGGTGGGCATTGGTAAGCTCTTGTAGCGGTATTATAACACACGCCCAGGCCAATAGCTGCGTAAGAAAAACCACCAGCAGATTTTTCCACCTCATTAGGTTAAGCCAATACATACTTAGTTGCTTTATCTATTAATTGATCGGTATATTTTAAAGAACTAAGCACTAATCAACCCTAAACCTATTTTCTCCAGTTTCCGGGGTCAATACGCCATTGCTGCAAAGATTCCTTCTGGTCAGCCGGAACAAGGTTTTGTTCTTCAGCAACCTCCATTAAAGCATTGTAGTTGCTTATTGTATATAGCGGCAGGTTTGCTTTTTCAAAAGCTTCGTCTGCTACAGGAAAACCATATGTGAATAAACCGCACATACCTAATACATGTGCTCCTTGCTCACGCAGTACATCTACTACTTGCAGGCTGCTTTTTCCTGTCGATATCAGGTCCTCAACCACCACCACTTTTTTACCAGTTTCCAATACTCCTTCTATCTGGTTGCCCATTCCATGTTCTTTGGGCTTGCTGCGAACATATACAAAAGGTAATTTCAACAGGTCGGCAGCCATTACTCCATGAGCTATACCTGCTGTTGCTACACCTGCTATTACTTCTGCATCAGGGAAGTGCTCCAAAATCATATTGGCCAGTTCACTTTTTACAAAATCGCGTACATAGGGGTAGGATAGTACCTTGCGATTGTCGCAATATACCGGCGAATTCCAGCCCGATGCCCATACGTATGGCTTTTGCAGGTTGATTTGCAATGCTTTAATTTGCAATAGTTTTTCGGCGAAATGTTTTTGAGTGCTCATTACGGGCTCAAACCTACGCCAAATAGGTAAGTTTACAAACTGCAACCATGTACTTCGAGCAAAAAATATACTACAACAATAAGCCGCTGATACTCACCAACAATGCCCGGGAATATAAGCATATACATCATGCAGGTTCCCGGTACTTAAGCCTCGCAGGAGCTTTACCAGATAATTTCAAGCAAGGCTTCCAACAGTTGGATAAGCCTCATATTGAGGGGGTTATTATTGAAGATGAGTCGCAAACTGCTTTGCAAAGTGAGCTGTATAAGTTGTATGAACCTATTGAAGCTGGCGGTGGTGTTGTGGAAAATGAGCATGGCGATATATTAATGATATATCGCAGGGGCAAATGGGATTTACCCAAAGGTAAGCGTGATGATGGTGAAGATATAGCTGAATGTGCCATAAGAGAGGTGACGGAAGAAACGGGTTTGCAGCAATTGCATCTGATCGAGAAGATTTGCGATACATATCACATCTATTCGCAAAACAAACAAAACCTTTTGAAATGTACCAGCTGGTATAGAATGAAGGGTTCCTCTCTGGAGCAACCGCAACCCCAGGCAGAAGAAAATATACTAGAGGCAAAGTGGATTGCAATAAGAGACATAAAGCCACTTTTGAATAAAACTTATGAAGCAATACGTGAGGTATTGCAGCAAAGTGGCCTAAAACTATAGCTATTACCTAAATATAATTTTATAATGTACACATTGTGTGCTATGCATATATAATTTTTAATATTTGGAGCTGTGGATTGTAGCTTTGCACAATATAAGTTGCTCTACATGCCCCACATAAGAAGAAATATCAGTGAGTTTCTGGTTCGTGCCGATCAGTTCAGGTCTAAATATATCAAGAAGCGAAATTTCCTTATCATACTTAGTGTTGTTGTAGGTATTATTTCAGCACTTGCGGCAGTATTGCTAAAGGTTTCCGTACAAATGGTAGAGCGCAGTGTGGAAAGGATCAATCATTATTTGCACGATAACTGGCTGGCTGCCATATTTCCTTTAATAGGTGTGGGCATTTCTTTATTGCTTTTAAAAAGAATATTTAAAGGCCGTTTGTCGAGAGGGGTTGGTTTTATTGTTGAAAGCATTTTTACTCAAAAAAGCCGCATAGGCTTTCAGCATACCTTTGGCCATATGCTTACCAGTGCCATTACGGTGGCTTCGGGAGGGTCAGTTGGCTTGGAAGCCCCAATAGTAGCTACAGGTGCGGCAATAGGTTCCAATACCGCACGCGATATGCGTTTGTCTTACAAAGACACAACTCTTCTTTTAGCCTGCGGCGTGGCTAGTGGCATAGCAGCAGTATTCAATAGCCCAATAGCGGGTATCATTTTCGCGCTTGAAGTGCTAATGATCGATTTTAATATCCCGTTTTTCATCCCCCTACTTATTTCTACCGCTACAGCTACTGTAATATCTCAGGTGCTATATCCCGATAAGTTCGTATTTCTGATAATAAATGGTTGGGACCTTAAGGCTTTGCCGTTTTATGTGCTTATGGGCAGCATATGCGGCATGGTATCTGTATATACTACTACTGTAACAGAAAGGATAGAAGGTTTTTTTCATAAACGTAAGCTGGGCTGGCAATCATGGCTTATGGCGGGTTTACCTCTATGTCTGCTTATATATTTTCTTCCTGGCTTGTATGGCGAAGGTTATAGTGTTATTACTAACTTACTTCATGGCAACTACAGTGAATTAACCCGGCACACGGCCTTCAGTAGTATGAGCAATCAGTCCTATGCAATTATCATTATGTGCATATTGCTAATATTATTTAAGTCATTCACGGCAGCACTTACCGTCAGTGCAGGGGGTAATGGAGGTGTATTTGCGCCTTCGCTGGTAATTGGCGGCCTTGTAGGCTTTTTGTTTACCTATATCATTAACCTTACAGGGCTTATTCAGCTTAAAACACCCAACTTTATTATAGCAGCTATGGCGGGCGTATTAGCTGGTGTAATGCACTCACCGCTTACGGCTATATTCCTGCTGGCTGAAATTACTGGTGGATATGCCTTATTTGTACCATTAATGATTGTTGTTGCCATATCTTACTTCATGACGCGCAAGTATGTTCGTTATTCAATCTATCATAAGTCCCTGTTCCATAAAAATATCCTGAAAGAGAATAGAGAGGAGGAAGACCATTTTTAAATTCCGGTATTATTTCTCAATCTTTGATTCATGATCCATAACAACAATGCACGGAAAACTATTTTCCTGATTGCTGTAGTTCTGTGTTTAACGCCATGGGTAACCCCACCTGTCGCCTTGTTTATGGGCTTGCTGATAGCGCAATTTGTGGGCCACCCATACCAGCAGCACAACAAAAAACTAACCACCTACCTGTTGCAGTACTCTATTATAGGCCTGGGTTTTGGTATGAACATTCAAACAGCCTTAAAGGCTGGCAGCCAGGGCTTTTTGTTTACGGTAGTATCAATACTAGGCACATTGCTATTGGGGGCACTATTAGGTAAGCTCTTTAATATCGATAAAAAGACATCACATCTCATTTCCTCAGGCACGGCTATTTGTGGAGGGAGTGCTATAGCTGCGGTGGCACCTGTTATCCGGGCCAACGAGCAACAAATATCAGTATCACTGGGTATAGTATTTATCCTCAATTCAATAGCCTTATTTATATTCCCTATTCTTGGCCATGCGTTGAATCTTAGCCAGCACCAGTTTGGGTTATGGAGTGCCATAGCAATTCATGATACCAGCTCTGTTGTAGGTGCCGCATCTGCTTACGGTAAGGAAGCACTGGAAACAGCAACTACAGTAAAGCTTGCACGTGCCCTATGGATCATACCCCTTGCATTGGGTACAGCTATTGCATATAAAGACGGCCGGCAAAAGATCAAGATACCATACTTTATTGGCGGTTTTATATTAGCCATGGTGATATACACCTACGTGCCGGCTATTCATCCTGTATCGCCATACATTGTAGCTATTGCCAAGAAGGGGCTTACTATTACTTTGTTTTTAATAGGTGCGGGTCTGTCTCGGAAGGCTATAAAGTCTGTAGGGGTAAAACCATTATTGCAAGGGGTAATACTATGGCTGGTTATTTCTATTGCAGCACTTTGGGCTGTTACAGTTCTGGCAGTATAAATAAGATAATTCAATAGAAAAGAGCCGCTGAATAGCGGCTCTTTTATGAGATATTCTTTTTTGATCTTAGTTCAATTCAACTACCAGGTCGTTCGTATTTACAAGGCTTCCTTCCGGAAGTTGCAAAAGGCTGACGCTACCATCAAATGGGGCTGCAATGACTGTTTCCATCTTCATAGCTTCTATTACAAACAGTGGCTGGTTCTTTTTCACTTTCTCATCTTTCTTTACCAGCAGCTTTGATAATAAGCCCTGCAATGGCGCACCTATTTGCTTATCGTTGCCTTTGTCTACCTTTTTATTTTCGGCACGTTCAACTTTTACTGAACGGTCTTGTATTTCCACATTACGGGTTTGCCCGTTCAGTTTGAAGAATACGGTACGTTTACCTTTCTCGTCTACTGGGCCTATACTCAGTAAGCGTATGAGCAGCGTTTTACCTTTTGCTATTTCAATGGTGGTATCCTGTCCCGGCTTCATACCATACAAAAAGAGTGGGGTAGGTACTACTGATACATCTCCGTATTCCCTCCAGAATTTTAGCCCATCTTCAAATACCTTCGGGTAGAACTTGTAGCTTAGGAAATCCAGTATGGTCAGGTCTTCTCCAAACTGCTGCTGGAATTCTTTCAGCTCTTTATCAAAATCTACAGGAGGAAGATGTTTGTTGGGCCTGTCGGTAAACGGTTGCTTGTCTTTAAGTATAATGCGCTGTAGTTCTTTAGGAAAACCACCTTCGGGCTGGCCAATGCCACCCTGGAAGAATTGCTGTACCGATTCAGGGAAAGAGATGTTCTCGCCCTTCGTCATCACGTCTTCACGCGTTAAGCCATTCGCTACCATGAACTGCGCCATATCACCTACAACCTTCGAGCTTGGTGTTACTTTCACTATGTCGCCAAACATATCGTTCACTTCTGCAAACATTAGTTTGATGTCTTCGAACTTATCGCCTAGTCCCAGTGCTATTGCCTGAGGCTTGAGGTTCGAATATTGTCCGCCAGGTATTTCGTGCTGAAATACTTCTGCCGCACTGGCTTTCATACCCGATTCGAATGGATAATAATATTCTCTTACCGCTTCCCAATAGTTTGAGAACTGGTTCAGCGATGTAATATCATATGGGTTCTCACGTTCATGGAATTTCATCATTTCCACCACTGAGTTAAAGTTTGGCTGGGACGTCAGCCCCGACAAGGAACCTAGCGCACAATCCATTACATCAACACCTGCTTCTACTGCCATCAGGTAAGTAGCCGGTTGCAGCGATGATGTATCGTGTGTATGCAGGTGTATGGGTATCTTAACGGTTTCTTTAAGTGCAGTTACCAGCTCTTTAGCTGCATAAGGTTTCAAAAGGCCCGACATGTCTTTGATAGCCAGTATATGTGCACCTGCATTTTCCAGGTCTTTTGCCAAGCGCAGGTAGTATTCCAATGTGTATTTCGTACGTTTGGGATCCATTATATCGCCTGTATAGCACAAAGCTCCTTCTGCAATACCTTTGGTGCGTTTGCGTACCATTTCAATGCATGGAGCAATATTCTCCATCCAGTTCAGTGAATCGAATATGCGGAATACATCTACTCCCGTTTCCCACGATTTTTCTACAAATTTTTCAATCAGGTTGTCGGGGTATGCAGCATAGCCCACGCCATTGCAACCGCGTATCAGCATTTGTAGCAGTATGTTTGGTACCGCAGCGCGTATCTGCTCCAGGCGTTTCCACGGATCTTCGCGCAGGAAACGGATACACACATCGAAGGTGGCACCGCCCCATACTTCCATACTGAAAGTTTGGGGGTGCAGCTTGGCAAAGTGCTTGGCTACCTTCAGCATATCGTAGGTACGCATGCGTGTAGCCAATAACGATTGGTGTGCATCGCGTAGCGTAGTATCAGTATAATGTATCTTCTTTTCTTTCAGCAGCCATTGCGAGAATGCTTCAGGACCTAGTTCCGTCAACAGGTCTTTAGTTCCTTTGGGGTAGGGCATTAATGGGTCTGACGTAGGCACTACAGGCTTTTCAAATACTTTGCTGTCGTCTTTCACCTTCACATCGGGGTTGCCATTCAGGGTAATATCAGCCAGGAAGTTCAGCATCTTTGTGCCCCTGTCTTGCCTTGTCTTGTATGTAAACAGTTCAGGATGGTCTTGAATGAAACCTACCGTTGCATTACCGGAAATAAACTCCTGGTTGTTGATCAGGTTTTCCAGGAACTGTATGTTGTTTTTTACGCCACGTATCCTGAATTCGCGTAATGCACGGTTCATTTTACTTGCGGCACTGGCAAGGTCATTGCCCCATGTGCTCACTTTCACCAACATGGAGTCGAAGAACGGGCTTATCTTCATGCCGGGGTATGTGCTACCCTCATCTAAACGCACACCGAAACCGGCTGCATTGCGATATGTTACCAATGTGCCATAGTCTGGCTTAAAGTCGTTGGCGGGGTCTTCAGTTGTTATACGGCATTGTATTGCAAAGCCATCTTTAGGTATAGCGTTTTGATCGCCCAGCCCAATTTCAGGGTCGCTAAGCTTATAGCCTGACGCGATATACAATTGTGTTTTTATAAGGTCGATACCGGTTATCATTTCTGTAACGGTATGCTCTACCTGTATGCGGGGGTTTACTTCAATGAAATATATTTTGCCTGCAGCATCTACCAGGAACTCCACCGTGCCCACATTATTATAGTTCACTGCTTTTGCAATGTTCACAGCATAAGAATACAGGTCCTCACGTGTTTTATCGCTCAACGTTACCGATGGTGCTACCTCCACTACTTTCTGAAAGCGGCGCTGTACAGAGCAGTCGCGCTCATAC
>JAEZIL010000016.1 GCA_023436685.1 Bacteroidota bacterium
TAGCTATCGGCTTTGCTAATACCCAGTGCCTCGCACACGGCTATTGCTGCCTGCATGTTCAGCAAATTATGCCTGCCAAATACCGATACTTCAATATCGCCTTGCTTGGTTTCAAGTACGGCTATACCATCTTCATAGCGGAAGTTGGGCATGTTATACGGCACAGCGTTCAGGTGCTTGCCTGCTTTGGCTACTACGGCGCGCACTTCGGGGTCTTCGTTGTTGTAAAACAGGGGTGCGCCTTCCTGCATGCCTTGCAGGTATTGCTCAAACTGGCTGCGATAATTATCGTAGGTAGGGAACACGTTGATATGATCCCAGGCTATGCCGCTAAGTACCGATATATGCGGATGGTAGAAGAATATCTTCGGGCGTTTTTCTATGACCGATGCGGGGTATTCATCGCCTTCCAGCACTATGATGGGCGCATCGCTCAGCTGCACCGAACTATCGAAACCTGCCAGCTTTGCGCCAACTAAATAATCGAAATCCAGCTTCTGTGCCTTTAGTATGTGCATTACCATACTGGTGATGGTGGTTTTGCCATGGCTGCCGGCTATCACTACCCGCTTCTTGTTTTTGCTCACCTCGTACACATATTCAGGGAAAGAATATATGGGTATACCCATTTCCTGCGCTTGTACCAGCTCGGGATTGTTGCCTTTTGCATGCATGCCCAGTACTATGGCATCGAGATTGACAGTTATTTTCTCGGGATACCAGCCTTGTTGTTCGGGCAAAATGCCAGCGTTTTGCAGGTTGGCTTTGGCTGGGTCGTTTATCTCGTCGTCGCTGCCGGTTACGGTATTTCCTTGTCGTTGCAGGGCTAGCGCCAACTGGTGCATTACTGCCCCGCCTATAGCTATAAAATGGATATTTTTCATTATCTTTACGTAGTCGCGTACAAGTTACAGACGTTTTTTACTATTTACACAAGTTAACGAACATGAAATTTTCTGCATTGCGCCGCATTGTACCCATTATAGCTGTTGCAGCACTGGCTTTATCACTGGCTTCATGCTCAGCATCTAAAAAGTACGGTTGCCCCAACCATCTGAATAGTGGTTTTTCGTTCTCTGCACGCTAATTTATTTTAGGTATATAAGTTTTTACAAGCACCTGCCCTATGCGGGTGTTTTGTTGTGTTTAGCTGGTATTGACCCATGCGGGTATCCGGTTCAAGTCTTGATATCGCAGCCAGTTACTTAAGTGCCTGCGATAGTTTACTTGCTCTTTTTCGTAGACTTGTTGCGATGCCAGGTAACTGTTGAATTCTGATATCAAGAAAGCGAGCTCTTTTTTGCTGATATTCATAGGTTGATACCACAAGTGTACATATTCATCAGCCAGTAAGCGTTCTTTTAATGTATTGATAGGTTCTAATATACTTGTTATGTATTTGCTGTAATCAATTTTGGAGGACGACGATGATGATGGCCTTATTTCATCACTATCATCTCGTTTAGTTTCATTTGGTTTCGTTTTGTTTCGTTTCGTTTCTTCGTCATCACTGTTTGTTTGTATTGTAGTGTTATGTAGTGTATTGTTATGTGCTTCAATTTGCTTAAGCACTGCTGTAGCACAAGTAGCATCGTATTCAGTATTATCAAGTGTTTCAGCCTCCGTTTCTTCCTCATTATTTTCTGCACTGTTAGCAGCCCTTGCCAGTCCACCTTTTCTACCCCGCTCACGCAGTATTGCTTTCTTTTCTTCCAGGTGTTGCATACGTTCAACCAGGGCATCGCTCCATATATACTCACCATCGCTTTGCAGCAGGTCAAATTCGTTAATGCAGTCGTCGATGAACTCTTCTACCCTCGCCTTAGATATTTGCATAGCGCGGGTAAGTGTATTGAGGGAATATTTCTTAGATATATCGTAGCGGTAATCGTCTTGCTGGCGCAGTATTTCTACCAGTATCCACCAGCAACCGTAGCCGGTGGCTTTGTATTTGGCCATCATGGCCAGCATTTGTGCCGAGGTGTGCGTAGTGGCTTCGTGAGAGAACCACTGGGTCTCTTTCTTTTTCATGTGATAGGGTTGGTTCTAATTAGCTAATGTGATAATTAGCTGATTATAATACCGTCATTGCGAGGAGCAGAGCGACGTGGCAATCTTGCTATAACATGTTGCCTCGAGATTGCTTCGCTATCGCTCGCAATGGCGAGCAATTAATCACATCAAATATACAACAATAATTAAAATAAAACAAATAGTATTTAAGTACCGGATGTGCATAATTCTCTACCGCTAGTCTTCTATCTGCTCGAACCAAAGAGGATATTTTGTAGGATGTATAGAGTTAGCCTCATATTTACGCACCATGGGGTCGTAAAATACCCGGTGCTGCACCATTAGCACTTCAGGATATTTGAACCATACATTGTATGTGCTGGCATAAGGCTCGTAATAGTATTGCTTAATGCCCATACTACCAGTGGTATATTTACCCAGTTCCAACTTTTGAGGATACACACCATGTGCGCTTTTATACTGCTCAACAATATTAATGATGGGTTGTGCATTACGGATAGCGCGTTCTTTACTTGCAGCCAATAAACGTTCACCTAACAATCTACTCAAACCATATACTGCGAAGGGAGTCATTATTAAAACTATCAGCGCTAAAGACAGTAACCGTGTATATTTTTTATTGCGAAATAACAGTGCAGCTATAACCCCTAAAACCGATAATACACAAAAAGCAAAATATATGAACAGCAGCACCTCATAAATAAAAGCACTTACAGCTGCTAAACCATACATTTTTTGCGTACCCGGCAGGTACATTACGTGACACAACAGAAATATAAATACAAATAAGGCAATGATTGCTATAACGAGCCTGCGAAACATAGTACAAGCTAAACCAATTATCAAGCCAAACAAAAAAAAGCAGCAACCGTAGTTACTGCTCTCACTGTTCACTTTAAAAAATGTTAAGACTACCT
The DNA here is from genome assembly GCA_023436685.1 of Bacteroidota bacterium. Lineage (GTDB taxonomy): Bacteria > Bacteroidota > Bacteroidia > Chitinophagales > Chitinophagaceae > Polluticoccus. The sequence continues at coordinate 2,952 of JAEZIL010000016.1, forward strand.
CGCGATGTTCACCGCACGCAGCTCGCGTATCACGGTTACTTTTATCTGCCCGGGGTATTGCATTTCTTTCTGTATTTTATCTGCTATCTCGAATGATAAACGGTCGCTGTCAGCATCGGTCACTTTCTCAGCTTCTACTATTACGCGCAGCTCGCGGCCTGCTTGTATAGCATATGCTTTTTCTACACCGTTGTAGCTCATAGCCAGTCCTTCCAGGTCTTTAATACGTTGCAGGTAGCTTTGCATCATCTCGCGTCTTGCACCCGGCCTTGCACCGCTTATAGCATCGCAAGCCTGTACTATGGGCGATATAATGTAGGTCATCTCCATTTCATCGTGGTGGGCACCTATGGCATTCACAATAGCAGGGTGCTCGCCCGATTTTTCGGCCAGCTTAGCACCCAGCAATGCGTGGCTCAATTCTGTTTCTTCATCAGGCACTTTACCTATATCGTGCAGCAGTCCCGCACGTTTAGCCAGCTTCACTACTTTTTGTCCAAGACCCAGCTCAGCAGCCATGATACCACAAAGGTTAGCCGTCTCTTTACTGTGCATCAGCAGGTTTTGACCGTAAGACGAGCGGAAACGCATTTTACCAACCATACGCACCAGGTCTTTATGCAGGCCATGCACACCCAGCTCTATTATGGTACGCTCTCCTATCTCCATTATCTGCTCTTCCAGTTGCTTCTTGGTTTTTTCTACCACCTCTTCGATACGGGCAGGGTGTATACGTCCATCCTGCACCAAACGTTGCAGCGACAGGCGCGCCACCTCTCTCCTGAACGGATCGAAACAACTCAATACAATTGCCTCAGGTGTGTCGTCAATGATCAGGTCCACTCCCGTTGCTGCTTCCAGCGCACGTATGTTACGGCCTTCACGGCCTATTATCTGGCCTTTTATTTCATCGCTCTCCAGGTTAAACACTGTAATGGCGTTCTCTATGGTTTGCTCGGCACCGGTACGCTGTATGGTTTGTATAATGATCTTTTTGGCCTCTTTGGTAGCATTCAGCTTGGCTTCTTCCATTATCTCCTTCACATGCGCCATAGCATTGGTGCGCGCTTCTTCTTTCACTGTTTCCATCAGCTCGGCTTTAGCTTGCTCTGCCGACAGGCCAGCCACTTTTTCCAGGCGGTTTATATGCTCTTCCCGGTGTTTTTCAGCCTCAGCACGTTTTATAGCAACCACTTCAAGCTCTTTGTTCAGCTTTTCTTTTAGTTGCTCGTTCTCGTTCACCTGTTTTTGCAAAGAGGCGGTCTTATCGTTCAGGCTCTGGTGCTGTTGCTTTAGCTTATTCTCTGCTTCTGCAAGCTTCTGGTTGCGCTGTATTACTTCTTTTTCGTACTCGTTCCTCAGCTTTTGTACTTCATTCTTCGCTTTTTCATTTTCGGCCCTTGCTTCAAGTATCTTTTTTTCTTTAAGTGTTTCAGCGTGCTCCTTTGCGTCGTCCAGTAGTTTTTTAGCTTGTGCTTCGGCTTCGTCTATTTGTTTCTGGGTATTTTTAGCAAATATGAATTTCCCTAGTACGATACCTATAACTATAGCTGCCACCGCTACGATGGCAACAATTATTGATGATTCCATTGTTTGATTGTAACTTTTTGTCTTTAATAAATCCTTCTTGTCATTACCACTATATCAACACATTATATATATAATGCATGTGAAATAGCAGTTCCTATAAGCGTGCTAAGTTAACAAAAGATTTCGGTTAAGGAAAGGCAGTACTGGCGGAATAGGCAGAATGCTTGTAATATTGCAGCACAAACCTATGGTACTCACATACTCTTTTTGCAATGTAGCACGTATGCCCCTGAGGGCCGAGCCTAGCCACCGCGCCGAGCAGGTGAATGAACTGCTGTTTGGCGAACGTGCAGAGGTACTGCAGCTAAATGATAGCGACTGGGCGCTGATACGCTGCGAATGGGATGGCTACGAGGGCTGGTGCAAAGCAGGGCAACTTGCCTTTATAAGCCGCCGTGAGTACCGCAAGGCACCTAAATACATTACAGCCCGCCATACCGATAAACTGGTTTTTGAAGATGGCGACATGCTGCTACCCCTGGGGGCCGATCTTTTTAATGTAAAAGGCGGTAAAACCATGATACTGAATCGCGCCGCCAAGTATAAAGGCAAACGCCTGGCCATAAAAAAGCTGGAGCTTACCTGCGATACTATAAAAGATGCAGCCCTGCAATACCAGAACGCACCCTACCTGTGGGGTGGGCGCAGTGTAGCCGGTATCGACTGCTCGGGCCTTACCCAAATGGCCTATAAGCTGTGCGGTAAAGCCATACCACGCGATGCCAGCCAACAAGCTACCGAAGGGCAGGATATTGACTTTTTGCAACATGCCAACTGTGGCGACCTGGCCTTCTTCGATAATGCGGAAGGCAAAATAACCCATGTAGGCATACTGCTGAACGAGAACACTATAATACACGCTACCGATACAAGCGGAAGGGTTGTAATAGACCGTATAGACCCAGCAGGCATCATCAGCCAGTCGCTACGCAGGCGCACCCACAACCTGAGGATGGTGAAGCGGATATTTTAAGTACACACAAAGCGCAATAAATACCCCAAAACCTTTATAAACAGGGCTGTTTACCTAAGGCACAATTATTTCTGCACTGTTGTGTAGCAGATGTTTAACCCTTTAAAATTGTGTTGTTATGGGACTTTTTGCATGTATCTTGTTTTCAATTATAGCTTGCTGGATAACTATTTCGCTTAACCCGAAGCTAAAGCCGATAAAAAGTATGTTTGTGTTCTTTACGGGTGCAACAGGCGGTATCATTGGCGCTATGCTAGGCAAGTATTTCCATTTTGCCGATCTTGATATGTTTAACATGTATAGTGTAGGCATGGGCATAGTTGCCGGCATTGTGCTAACGGCAATCCTATCGCTCACCAACCGCACAACCCTAAGTGCTGAGGCACAGGCAGAGTTGGCATATGAAGAGGAAAATATATAAACAATAAGCAGCATGATGAGATCAGCAACCTATGCAGAGTTGTACAACTGAACAGCTTTACAAGGGTACGGATACATTCCATGCACTCTGGAAAAAGGCAGCCCTCGGGCTGCCTTTGGATTTTATTAAGCTTATGTTATATAATGCTAAAGAAACAAATTGAGTTGCAAGGAAAAAGCATTGATGCGCGGGCGCTCACCCTCACTTATTATTACCGGATTGGCAGAAATAAGGATGGGATCATGTTTAATGTCTGACAGATATGTAAGCAGCGAATATTTAGCATCTATAGATACCCGCTTAGTGAATGAATATCCCAAACCTAAATCGAAACCACCTGCAGTATAATATCG
>JAEZIL010000028.1 GCA_023436685.1 Bacteroidota bacterium
GGAAGGTTATGAGCAGCCAGCCAGTACCCATCTCATAAAACACCATGGTGCGAGCTGGATATTTATGGGCGATTCGCTTATTTAGTACAGTAAAAACGGAACTAAGTATAGCTGCAATAACGCCAAACAAAATGCCTAACCCATATAGTTGCTGAAACCGGTATATAAAGTATACACCTGTTAGCGCCAGTATGCCTAAGAGTAATTCTATTTTATCATACTTGCTTTTATTAACATACGGATCGAGCAAAGATGTAAACACACTTGCTGTAGAAAGGCAGACCAGTGCTATAGAAGCGTTAGCAAACTTGATGGCACCATAAAAGGCAACCCAGTGTATTCCCATAAGGCAACCTACCAATGTAAGTTGCACCATATCGCGCTTCTGTATTTTTACCCATTGCTTACGATAGAATAGGATGACAGCCATGAAAAGTGCTGTCAGCAACATTCGGTACCAAACCAAAACAGGGGCGCTTAGGGTAATAGCACGGCCTAAAACACCCGTAAACCCCCATAAAAGTACAGCTGTATGTATTTGTAAAAGCGCTTTTTTCATTAACAGGGGCAAACATATATAACTAATATAAGGTTAGCGAAATTTTATTGCCATTCACTGAAAAAAATCGGGATGCATCAAATCTTTATAATTACTTTTGTTTTCAATATTTTAAACAATTATCGTTTACCTCTCTCCGCCATAGGGTATAAATGAATAATACATATACTGATCTCGTACACCAGACCTTCGATTTTCCACAAGAAGGCTTTAGCGTTGAAGACAATTATTTACAATTCAACGGCCTTGATATAAAAAAACTGATAGATAAGTATGGTACGCCATTCAAGCTTACCTATTTACCTAAGATCGGCATGCAGATCAATAAGGCAAAAAAGATGTTTAGTGATGCTATAAAAAAGCATAAGTATAATGGCAATTACTTTTATTGCTATTGTACCAAAAGCTCTCACTTTTCTTTTATTGTTGAAGAAACACTGAAGCATGGAGTACACCTGGAAACATCGTTTGCTTACGACCTTGAAATTGTAAAACAGCTATATAAGAAGCGTAAGATCACCAAGGATACCTATATTATATGCAATGGCTTTAAAACCAAAGCCTATACACGCAATATTGCCCGGCTTATAAACGACGGATTTAAAAATATTATTCCCGTACTGGATAATAAAAATGAGTTCGAAGACTATAAAAAATCTATTCGTGGTAAAGAGCCTGTAAATATAGGCATCCGTATTGCCAGCGAAGAAGAGCCAACTTTTGATTTTTATACTTCAAGACTTGGTATACGCAGCCGCGATGTACTTGAATTTTATGTTGATAAAATAAAAGGCAATGAGAAGTTCCAGCTAAAAATGCTGCACTTCTTCATGAATAAGGGTATTAAAGATGATATCTATTACTGGAGTGAATTAAATAAGGTAGTGAACCTGTACTGCCAGCTAAAGAAAATATGCCCCGAGCTTGATGGGCTGAACATTGGTGGTGGTTTCCCTATCAAGCACTCGCTTGGGTTCGACTATGATTATAATTATATGATCAACGAGATCATATCAAACATAAAGAAGGTATGTAAGAAGAACAAGGTAGATGTGCCCAACATATACACTGAGTTCGGATCTTTTACCGTAGGTGAAGCCGGGGCGGTTATCTATAGTATTCTGGATGATAAGATGCAGAACGACCGTGAGATATGGTATATGATCGATAGCTCATTCATTACTACCTTACCAGATACATGGGGGATAGGTGAAAAGTTTCTTCTTTTACCAATAAACCGTTGGGATAAAGAATACCAGGAAGTACACCTGGGTGGGCTTACTTGCGATAGTCATGACTTCTACACATCTGAAGAGCATATAAACGCAGTGTTTTTGCCCAAAATTGATAAAGAGAAAGGTGCTGAACCATTGTATATTGGCTTCTTTCATACCGGTGCCTATCAAGACCAGCTGGCAGGTTATGGGGGTATCAAGCACTGTATGATACCTTCACCCAAGCACGTGGTGGTTGAATATGATAAGAACGGCAACCTGGAGGATTGGCTGTATGCTAAAGAGCAAACAGCCCAAAGTATGCTGAAACTCTTGGGCTATATCAGATAATTAGAATCTAACTATAATAAAAAAGGCGAAGTATATACTTCGCCTTTTTGCTTTGTGTCGTCTGTCAAACTAAAGCCAATCTTAACTAACGGTAATTACTTGCGATTCTGGTTGTACCAGTTCGTTTTTGGGTAATATAACATTCAATATTCCGTTTTCATATTTAGCTGCTATAGCTGCAATATTCACTTTGTCGTTCAATTTGAAGCTTCTTTTAAACGACCGGAAATGATACTCGTTGCGTAAAAGTTTTCCTTTTGATTCCTCTTTTTGCTCTTCTTTTTGCTCAAAAGAAACTGTCAGAACATCTTTTTCTACCTGAATTTTGAAATCATCTTTTTTAAGACCTGGAGCTACTACATGTAATTCATAGTCTTTTTCATTTTCTTTAATATTAACCGGCACATTCATGTATCCGGGTTCGTCAGCTATACGACTTATACCACTTTGAAGGAATTCGTTCATTAAACCGCTGAAAGCACGTGGATTGATGCCGTAATTAGATTTTGTGTGAAACATAGTTTGAATATTTGTTGTTTTAAATTCTTTGATAAGTACTATTCAAACTAAGTACCAGTTCAATGAATAAGACAATTTGTCTTATTTGTAAAATTAAATAAGCCAAATTGTCTTTTCAGTTGTACAAAAATAGTAGATCATATGCTTGGAGAGCAAAAATGACAAGGACCACAAAATTAATTTCCTTTTGCCAAACCTTTTTCTGATATTTGCTATGCTTACGATGGGTTAGTAAGTACAGTCCTATCCCGACATAGTTTGTATGTCGGGATTATTTTTTGCCATTTTACAGTTAATTGGCTGCCAAAAGCTTTACGTAGTCATCTACATTACTAAATAGAAAATCGGGGTATTCATTACTGAATTTGTTTTTCACAAAGCCACCAAGCAATGGCCTTGCTGCAGGTTGGTTGAGCGATGCCGTATCGAGCGGTATTAATTCATATTCTGCATTTGGAAAATATTGCAAAACGCGTAGGGCCAATTCAACACGGTTCATATAGTCGGTGCTGCCTATATGGTAAATGCCATATTTCCCATCGCGCAGTAACAGGCACATTGCCCGGGCAATATCCCATGCATTGGTAGGACTAGCGTATTGATCGTATGGAAGCTTGAGCGTCAGCTTTTGGTTTTTCTTACATTGATCAACAATGCGTGCCACAAAATTTTTACCACGTGCCTCATCGCCATATATATTGGTGACACGCAACACAAGGGTATCTTCAATATCTTTTAGCGCCATTTGCTCAGCTTCGAGCTTATGGCGGGCATATACGCTGAGGGGATTCAATGGTGCATCTTCACGATATGGGCCATTTTGGCCATCAAATACATAGTCGGTAGATATATATACAAATCTAGCCTTGCATTGTTTGGCAATGTTTATAAGGTTGCGTGTGCTCTGTACAGTTTTCTGGTAGCTTTCTTCTTCGTGCGTCTCGCAATAGTCTACATGGGTAAGCGCCCCGCAGTGCACAATTACATCCGGCTTATAGTTTACTATATCAAAATTATCGGGATGGGTTTCTAATGTATTGTAGAAAACAAGGCCTGGTTGTACATAAGAGAAATAAGATCCAACCACTTCCCATCCTTGCTCTGTAAAATGCCTCATACAGTTGTTGCCAACAAGGCCTGATGCTCCGGCTATAAAAACTTTCATACGCGTATAGTGCGTTAAAAATACAAAAGCCATCTTGATTAAGATGGCTTTTGCTATACAAAGTATACATTAAATTAAATAGTAGCGGCTTGTGCGCCTATGTTCGGCATTTCTTGCGGATACATTTTCTTATCCAGCTTTTCTTGAAGTGCGCTAAAGGCTTCCAGTGTCAAGTCAATATCTTCATCGGTATGCGCAGCAGTAGGTATCAGGCGCAAAATAATCTGGCCTTTAGGTATTACAGGGTAAACCACTACCGAGCAAAAGATATTGTAGTTCTCGCGCATATCGAAGATGAGCTGCGTAGCATCGAACAGTCCACCCTTCATATGTACAGGTGTAACAGGTGTGTTAGTTGTTCCTATGTCGAAACCGCGCTCACGCAGGCCATTTTGCAACCTGTTTACATTGTGCCATAGTTTTGCTTTCAGCTCAGGCTTGGTACGCAGCAATTCCAAGCGCTTCAGGTTGCCTTTAACTATTGCCATTGGCAGCGATTTAGCAAACACCTGCGAACGCATGTTGTAGCGCAGATAAGTAAGTATTTTTTTATCAGCAGCAAGAAAGCCGCCAATGCTAGCCATTGATTTTGCAAAGGTTGAAAAATATACATCTATACCTGCCATACAACCTTGTTCTTCGCCCACACCTGCACCTGTTTTACCCATAGTGCCAAAGCCATGCGCATCATCCACAAACAGGCGGAACTCATATTTGTTTTTCAGGTCTACAATTTCTTTTATTTTACCCTGGTTGCCACTCATACCAAAAACACCTTCGGTTATCACCAGGATACCACCTCCTGTAGTTGCAGCCATTTCGGTAGCGCGTTGCAATTGCTTTTCGCAATCTTCTATATTATTGTGTTTGAACACATAACGATGGCCGGGGTGCATGCGTAAACCATCAATGATACAGGCATGCGATTCAGCATCGTAAACGATCACATCCCTGCGGCTACACAAGCTATCGATGGCTGACACCATACCCTGGTAGCCAAAGTTAAACAACATGGCATCTTCAGTACCTACAAATTCAGCAAGGTTCTTTTCTAATTCTTCATGATAATTTGAGTTACCACTCATCATACGGGCACCCATAGGGTAGGCCAGGCCAAACTCTTCCGCAGCTTCCTTATCAGCTTTACGCACTTCAGGGTGGTTAGCTAAGCCTAAGTAATTATTCAGGCTCCAAACAATGCGCTCCTTTCCCTGAAACATCATTCTGTTACCAATTTCGCCTTCTAATTTTGGGAATGCGAAATAACCGGGCGCCTTTTCTGCATAGTCACCAATAGGTCCTAATCTGCTTTCAAACTTGGCAAATAAATCCATAATACGTTTATCTATATTTTTATTATGAAGGATAGTTAAATAATCGGGCGAAATTAAAGAAAATATTACTTAAAGCTAAGTTTTAATGCTGCCTATTACCCATTTTTGCATGGTTAAAACATATTCATGAGGCGCTTTTTACTTATTGCATTATCTATACTTGCTATAGCCAATCACTTACAGGCACAGCAACAAATACAAAGGCCGAAGCTGATAGTGGGTATTGTAGTTGATCAGATGCGTTGGGACTACCTTTACAGGTTTTACGACAGGTATAGCGAAAATGGTTTTAAGCGCCTGATGCGAGATGGATTTAATTGCCAGAATACGCTCATTAATTATCTGCCATCTTTTACAGCTCCCGGGCATGCTACTATTTATACAGGCTCTGTACCATCAATACACGGCATTGCAGCTAACGATTGGGTAGATAATGCAAGTGGTAGCGCGTGGTATTGCACGACCGACACATCAGTGTTCCCTATTGGAGGTAGCAGATTGGCAGGTAGAATGAGCCCGCGAAATTTGCTTGCCACAACTATTACAGACGAGCTGAAGTTGGCTACTAACAACCAATCTAAAGTATTTGGCATAGCTCTTAAAGACAGGGGAAGTATACTGCCTGCAGGTCATATTCCCAATGGTGCTTTCTGGTTTGATGACAGCACGGGGAATTTCATAACCAGTAGCTACTATGGCAAGGCATTGCCCCAATGGCTTGTTGACTTTAATAATAAACGCTATGCCGATACTTTCATAAATAAAGTGTGGATGCCTTTATACGATATAAAGAGCTATGCGCAAAGCACTACTGATAGTAGCTTGTACGAAGGTATGATACCGGGTGGGGTATCTACAATGTTTCCGCATAAAACGGTTACCCCTTTTTCCGGATATAGTACGTTGCGCTTTTTACCCGGCGGCAATACCATCACATTCAGGGCAGCTAAGGCTTGTATACAAGCTGAAAAGTTGGGCCAAACTAACAATACTGATTTTCTTTGTATAAGCTTTTCTACTCCCGATTATATTGGGCATGTGTTTACCCCCAATTCAGTAGAAGTAGAAGATATGTATTTGAGGCTGGATAAGGAACTGGCTTCTTTTTTGAAATATCTTGATATAAATATTGGGGAGGGAAATTATACAATCTTCCTTACTGCCGATCATGGTGGTGCACATAACGCTAAGTTTTTAACCGATCAAAATATACCTGCCGGTGCAGACGACCCTGCGGGTTCAGGAGCAGGATTGCGCGATGCAATTAGATCTAAGTTTGGAACCGAGAAATTAATACGAGCTGTTACCAACTACCAGGTTTATCTCAACGAAGAATTGATAGCAAAGAATAAGCTAAACAGAAACCAACTGAAGACCGAAGTAACTAACTGGCTAAACAAGCAACCTGCGGTAGCTTATACTGTTGATATGGAGAATATGCATGCTGCTCCAGTTCCCGAGCCTGTGAAAACGATGATGGTTAATGGCTATAACCACAAACGGAGCGGGGTAATACAAATAGTACTGCAACCGGGGTGGTATAGTGGCGACCACTGTAACAAAGGTACTACACATGGCTCCTGGAACCCTTATGATACTCACATTCCGTTGCTATGGTATGGATGGGGCATACAGAAGGGACAATCCTATAAAACAACTGCAATGACAGACATATCGGCTACTTTAGCTGCGCTATTACTTATACAAATGCCCAATGGTTGTATAGGCTCGGTAATAACAGAGGCCTTGAAATAAAAGAAAGGCTGCAACTGCAGCCTTTCTTGTTGGGTATAATACAAATATTTAACTGCGAGATCTGGGTATTTCGCCTGCACCTGCATAATAGCGCGACCAATAAGCTTCGTTGAGGCTGCTAATAGCAACACCACGGCTACTGCTGGCGTGTACAAAATAATTGTTAATGAGGTAAACGCCAACGTGAGTAATACGTTTGCCATGGGTACGGAAAAAAACAAGATCGCCCTCCTTCAGCCTGTCAATATTCCATACCATATTGCAATGGTTAAACTGTTCGAAAGCAGTACGTACAACATCGGTACCAAACACAGCTTGATATAAGCGTTGTACAAAAGCAGAACAGTCAATACCACTTTTATCATTACCTCCTAAACGGTAGCGTACACCATACCAT
>JAEZIL010000060.1 GCA_023436685.1 Bacteroidota bacterium
CAATAGCAGTATACATATTCCCACACCCAAAATCTAACATGTGCGAATTGTTGGGTACCAATGCCGCAAGGTATTTTGCAAATTTCTGTGAGCGTTTATTAGAGAGCCGTTTATAAATAGGCAGATCGGCCAGGAACATAGATAGTATCTAAATAGTTAAAATAAGTGATTAGCTGCAAATATATACTATTTGGATAGTGGCAGGAACTTGTAATGTATAAATATCGGCCTGCACGAGATGTACTAATTTAACTGGCTTGTATTACTTTCGTAACTCTAATATTTATAAACCACTTTTATGCTCGATATAGCCAACTTATCTCAGCCGGGGCGGGATAAAAACTGGAAAATAATATTCTGGATATTAGCTGCATTTATCACTGTCATCATGCTGATACTAAGTAAGGATTATGGCATGAGTGGCGATGAATGGGTACAAATAGAGTATGGCCGGGACGTATATAACTACTTTGCTAACGGCGATCCTCAGGCACTTAGCTACGCCAACAAAAGTTTGCAGTATCAGAGCCAGGAAATGTATGGAGGATTATTCGACTTTACTACCGAGGCCCTGCATCGCATGTTCCCATCTCTTAACCATATTGGTATAAGGCACTTTTGCAATGCGCTTACAGGGGCAGTTTTAATGATATTCACCGGGCTACTGGCAAGGCGGTTGGCCGGGCGCAAATGGATGGTGGGCATATTGGCCATGCTATTCATTTTCTTTTCGCCAAGGATTTTTGGAGAAAGCATGAACAATCCTAAAGATATTCCCTTCGCTTGTGGTTTTACAATAGGTTTATATGCAATTGTTGCATTCCTTCAAGACTTTCCTAAAAAGGTATGGGGTAACACCATTTGCCTGGCTATAGGTTTGTGGATGACCTATGGCATACGTTCAGCCGGGGGTATGCTGCTAATAGGGTATTATGTAATATTCATTGGCGTTTATTATTTAACCAATACTGAGGAAAGAAAGCAGCTATTTGCAGAAAATAATAAGCTGCTAAAGAAACTATCTCTGCAATTAATTATAGCATTGGCACTAGGTATTTTCCTGGGTACACTTACATGGCCGTGGGGCTTGCAATCGCCTATATCTAACCCATTAACGGCGCTTAGCGAAATGGCTAACAGGTCGGTAACGCTTAGAGTATTATTTGAAGGCGAGTATAGACCCAATAATAATATGCCCTGGTATTACGAGTTTAAATGGATAATGATGACCAGCCCACTCATAGTGTTGCTGGCAGATATACTATTCATAATTCTTATACTCAGGGTAAAGAGAATGCATGGAACATTTGCCATTTTCGTTGTTTTATTCAGCGCAACATTCCCTATACTGTATATGGTGTACAAGCATTCGAGTGTACACGATACATGGAGGCACGTATTCTTTGTATATCCTGCATGGGTTATTATGGCTGCTTTAGCTATAGATACAGTAGCGGGATTGATAAAAAGCGAGAAGCTTAAGCCGGCTGCCTTTGCTGCAGCTCTTATTGGTTTGTTGCCAGCCATTGTGTGGACGGTGAGAGCACATCCTAACCAATATGTATACTTCAACGAATTGCAAGGAGGTGTAAAGGGTGCATATGGATATTTTGATATAGACTACTACCAGAACACCAGTAAACAGGCAAGCGACTGGATACATAAGAATGTGAAGCCGATACCGGGCAGGAAAATTAAAATAATGTCGAATATGGCCGGTATAGAAAGGTATTTTGAAAAAGACACCAGCTGGATAGCTTATAGCTATGGCAGGTACCGGGAGCGCTATCATTTAGATTGGGATTATTACATAGCATATCCGCGTTATGTGCCGGCAGAGCAAATGCAAAATGATAAATGGCCTGCCGCACCTGCTGCAAAAATATTTGAAATAGACGGTGTGCCTCTTAGCGCTATATTTGAGAATAAGGGTAGGGCAGGTATTGCTGCTTACGAGGCTTTAGAGAAGAAAGATTATGTGACTGCTGCACAAAAATATGCTGAATACATAGCGGCTAATGGCCCCGATGAAAATGTAATGAATGAATATGCTGTAGCGCTAGCCTATTCAAACCAGTTAGATGCGGCGATAGGAGTACTGAATAAAGCAGTTGAAATTGATCCTTCAGATCCGCAACGATACCAAATACTTGCATCTTTATACCAGGCTAAAGGCGATACACAAAGTGCGCAGAACGCCATAAACAGGTATAACGAAATAGTATTGAGAATGCAGGAACTGGAGGCACCTGCACAAGAATAGCATGCAGGCAAAAGAAAATACTAAATTAGAAAGTGGTGCCGCAAAACACCACTTTCATACATTTGATGCCCTGCGTTTTTTCGCTTTCTTCAAAGTATTCCTGCTTCATAGTCCTATAGTATACTGGCCGTGGTTCAATGCAATACGGGCCGGCGGTGGTATAGGGGTGATGTTCTTTTTTGTATTAAGTGGTTTTCTTATTACTTATATAGTAGCTACTGAAAAGCAGTATGCAGGTACTGTTGATCTTAAAAATTTCTTTGCCAGGCGAATGCTGCGTATATGGCCGCTGTACTATTTAATGGTGCTGGTTGCATACACCACACCTTGGCTATTGCAGCATGTATTACATATCTCATCGTCGGGCGAAGGCTATACGCCTAAGTTGTGGGTATCTATGCTTTTTCTGGAAAATTATATGATGATGGTAACGGATACCCATGCAAATGTGTCTCCTTTATCGGTTATGTGGTCGCTGTGTATAGAGGAGCATTTCTATATACTATGGGGTATCATGATCTGTTTCATGAATTTGCGGACAATGCTTAAATGCATGTATGCCTTTCTAATAGTAGGTATAGCTTGCAGGTATGTGTATTTACAATATGGCATACCCACCAGCGATCTGTTTACGAATATCGATTTGTTTGCTTTTGGTGCCATACCTGCTTTGTGGCTGGTAATGTATCCTGAAAAAGTAAAAAGCAAGGTGATGGCAGTGCCATACTGGTTGAAGGGAGTATTTATAATAGCGGTGGTAGCTGTAGTATTCCTATGTGCGCAATTAACAACTGATGCGCAATATATACTTCCTACCAGTTTGCTAGGGATAATGTTTGCGGGCCTGTTGTTGATAATTATACCTGAAAAAAACCGTTTGAAAATAAGTGATAAAAATGTGCTTAGTAGGCTGGGAATTTATACCTATGGATTATACATGTATCACACTCTGGTGATAAACTTATTGAAGCAAATTTTTATAAGTCGTAAATGGAGTTTGCATGAGCCACTAATAGCTACTGTATTTTTTATATTAGCGTTGGCTGCAACAATACTATGCAGTGTATTATCGTATCATCTTTTTGAACGACAATTTCTGAAACTAAAAAAATATTTCCGCTGATTAAGATGTGTGCAGTTAACTATTGAAGAAAATAAACACCGCAACTATAAGATAAATGCAAATAAGGGTAGCTGTAATCCATTTGGGTTTCTCATCGGTATTTTTCAAGGGCAATTTATACGACATCTTTCTTAAAAGTTAGGTCTGTTGAAAAAAATGTTCTATGTTTTTCAATCCACACAATAGCTAAACACAACAATTGTAAGATAAACGGTAATGAGTATAACAACAAATATTAAGCCAAAAATTTAGGCAAACATGTATTTGATTGTCATGTGATTGTGAGTTTTTATTTTGCCACCTTATCGTGGCTATTCAGCCGATTGTAACCACCTTTCTATTTGCTTTTGGTCCATTTGCACATAGTTTGTTTCGGCCTCTATCCAGCCATCTTTAAGTAGATAGATAACAGGCCAGCTATAGCCTACTAAACCTGTAAAGGTATCGGCATCTAGCCGGGTGTGAGGTATATTGCCCGCCTTGGTTTTATCGAAAAAAGATTGCCAGTACATGTCTTTGCCTGCAAGTACCATATGAAATGGTAGCGAGGGATTGCGTTGCTTCATGATGTGCATTTTATATGCTGCTACCTGGCAATGAGGGCAGCTGAGACTCATAAATGCAACTACATGCTTGCCTTTTGTAAGATCTGTTTTTGGTGCATCTGTTTTACCAGCTTCGTAAAGTGAAGAAAGATCGATCTGCCTGCGGTTTTTATTTAGCCACGCCGGCTCCGTATCGGGTAAGGGATACATAACAAAAGGAACCGAAATAAGGACTATGGCAATGAGCCATATTACTATCGTACTTCTTTTAAAAACCAGGCCGCGATGAAACAGCATCAGCAAAACTATGGCTATTGCTAATAGTAAATTTTTAATAAGCGATGCGGATGGCGACATCCAGATAGCATCGCCAAAGCAGCCACAGTTAATATCATCCCCTACTTTAACCCATAAGTATATTAAATAAATGCTTAGCACTGTCAATAACGCAAGGGCACCCTTTAACACCCACTTCTTCTTTCCGTAAAGGTTAACAACAAGCAATGCACCCAGCGCAGCTTCTGCGCCTATCATTAGTCCTGCAAATACAGCAGACAATGTCCATGGAAAGTGCAGGTATTCAGTAATAGTGAACTGAAAGGTTTCAAAACTCTCCAGGGTAAAAACTTTGGTATATGCTGAGTATAAGAATACAATACCTACAGCAATAGAAAGTAAAATGCAGAAAGCAGAAGCTATTTTCCTGGGCATCGAGCGGTATGATTAATTAGAGTGCTAAATTATGGGTTTGTTAGCAGGTAAGGTGATATAGAAGGTTGTTCCTTTCCCTTCAGTGCTATCAAAAGTGATAATCCCACCATGGTCTTTAATGATCTTTTGCGATATAGATAGACCTAAACCAAAAGATTTTTCACCTGCTGTACCATTGCGTTTTGCCTCAGTAAACATTTCAAATATTTTGTCTTTGTATTTGTCAGGAATACCAATACCATTATCTTTCACTGCAATGGTAAGTGAATCATCCTTTTTATAGGCGGTTATTTCTATACTGTCCAGATGGTTACTGAATTTAATGGCGTTTACTACCAGATTATTTATAACACGCCATATTTTTTCTTTGTCGGCATAGATTGTAACAGGTTCTTGCGGCAAAATAAGTTTCAATTCCTGGCCCTTATCTGCTGCTTTGAAACGCAACAGCGAAATGCTATTGTTTAACAGTGTGTTTATATCTATCCATTCTTTGGTAAGCAGGTCAGTCTCTTTCGAGTTGGCCGCATCTAATATTTCTTTTGTAAGCGTCAAAGCATTATTACAGGCTTCGCTGATAAGCGTGATATATTCTTGTTGGTCGGGTGTTAAATTTCCTGAATCAAGCCTGAGGAATTCAGACAATGCCGAGATAGCAGTGATGGGATTGCGAACATCGTGTGCTACAACCCGTAGTATCCTGTCTTTCTCATTATTGGTATGTTCCAGCGTTTGCTTTTGTGCTTTAATATGGTTGTTGAGCGATGTAAGTATCTCTATATTCTTTTTCGACTTTCGCCAGCTGAGGTATATCTGCACAAGGATAGTTAGTACTAATACTCCCGCAACAATAGCCAGCAGCAGGTAATTACGGGTGAGCTGGTTATTTTTTTTCAACAGAGTTAGCTGATACTCTTTGTCCATATTTTTAAAGCGCTCGCTCACGTCTGTTTGAACAAAAGACTGGGTATAATTTATCAGAGAATCTCTTAGCCGTACATATTTTTTCAGGTAGCTGAAAGCTGTTTCGGGCTGTTGGCGGGCTTCATAGTATTGCCACATCAGGTTATTCCATTGCCTGTCTATATTTATATCGCGCGCTGTACGCTGTGCCTGAATTGTATCAATATAGTCTAGCAGTTGTTTAGCTAGTACCGGATCGTTTTTATCGAGGTAAAGCTTCGCCAGTTTGATGCGCGTATATTGAGCATCGGTGTTATCGGAATATACGGAGCTGTTGATACTGATACTTTTTTTATACAACTCTTCAGCCTTGTCAAAATTTCCCAGGTCTTTGTAGGCATCGCCCATATTGCCATATATCACACCAATGGCAGTATGGAATACAGTAGGGCTCTTTTCCGGATAATTATTCATGCCACCCTCTACATGTTTTAGTGCAGCATCAAAATAAATAATGGCCGAATCGGGCTTTTTTAGCTTCACATAGCATATTCCTATATTATCCAGCAGTTCTTGCCTGCGGTAAAAGTAGAGGAATACGTTTTTGCAGATGTTGGACTGCTCATACGATTCTTTGAACGATCTCGCAGACTCTCTATAACGTCCCTGCTTATAAAGTATCATCCCCAGGCGATAGTTATAGTCGCTAATACCGCATGAATCTAAATTATGTCTTACCTGTGTTTTAGCAAGGTAGGTGTAGTAATATGCTTCTTCATACTGCCCAAGGGCAAAATATGCATCTCCCTTAGCGTAGTTGGCCTCGGCAAGCATCTTATTATTGTCTTCAGGCTCTTTGATAGCCTCCATTATCATACTGTCAGCATAGGGTAGGGCCATATCATG
>JAEZIL010000082.1 GCA_023436685.1 Bacteroidota bacterium
TTTGATAAGCCTTACTTTGAAAAAATAGTCAACTTTCTAAAAGCCGAAAAACAGGCGTGTAAAACTATTTATCCCGCAGGCACCAATATTTTTAACGCATTGAATACTACACCTTTTAGCAAAGTAAAAGTAGTAATACTTGGGCAAGACCCTTATCACAATCCTCACCAGGCACATGGCTTAAGCTTTTCAGTTCCTGATAAAGTACCTCCGCCACCTTCATTAGTAAATATATTTAAAGAGATACATGAAGACCTGGGCATACCAATACCACGTACAGGAAATCTTGAAAAATGGGCCAAGCAGGGTGTCCTGCTGTTAAATGCAGCTCTCACTGTAGAAGCACATCAGCCAATGTCGCATAGCAAAATTGGCTGGCATCATTTTACCGACGATGTAATACGTATCCTGTCAGAACGGAAAGAGAACCTGGTGTTCATGTTATGGGGTGGATTTGCCAAAGGCAAAAAAGATTTGATAGATAGCAGTAAACATTTAGTACTTACATCAGCACACCCATCGCCACTGTCAGCACATAACGGCTTTTTCGGCAACCGGCATTTTAGCAAAGCAAATGCCTGGTTAAAAGAACATGGTGAAAAACCTATTGACTGGTCGCTTGATTAGATTTTGCATGAACTTGCTAAAAAATATTTTAGGTCGCATTTACTTTATATATGGCATGCTGCTATTTGTAGCCACCATGCTTATTGTATTTATACCTATATGGCTTATTTCTTTACTCCCTGAACCAATTAGAGCAAAAACATTACACCCGATATTTAAGGGCTGGATGAGTTTTTTCATGCCATTGGTTTTTTGTCCTGTTATCCGTAGAGGTAAAGAACATTTCAGGAAAGGCGAAAATTATGTAGTGATAGTTAATCATAATTCTTTAGTAGATATACCTGTTTCTTCGCCGTGGATACCGGGGCCAAATAAAACATTGGCTAAGATAGAGATGGCACGCATACCTATATTTGGCGTTATATATAAAGCGGGATCGGTATTAGTTGACAGAAAGAAGGAAAATAGCAGGCGCGAGAGCTTTTCGCGTATGCATGAAACGCTGATGAATGGCATACACCTATGCCTTTACCCCGAAGGTACACGCAACAAGACAAGCGACCCTATACAACGGTTTTACGATGGGGCTTTTATTACTGCTATTAAAGCACAAAAACCTATCATGCCGGGCGTTATATTCAATACAGGAAAGATATTGCCACACAATAAAATAGCCTGGGCAAGACCCTTGCCAATCCACTTCCATTTCCTGCCGCCCGTGCCTACAGAAGGATTAACTTTGGATGATCTGCCTTCGTTGAAAGAGAAGTTACACCATATAATGACAGCGTACTATACAGCACATAATAAACCATGAGATTCACGCTAGTTGGCACCGGTAATATGGCATGGTTTCTTGCAGACAGGCTAATAGCTGCCGGGCATATATGCACTTATGTATGCGGACGTGATATAGATAAAGCAATTGCATTAGCCAATACAATAAATGCTGGTGCAAAGCTATTGACGGATAGTATTGAAGATAATTCAGATTGCTGCATTGTAGCTGTAAGCGATAATGCCATAAGCGATGTGAACCCTTACCTGCCTTGTGCAATGACGATCATATACACAGCCGGCACTATCGATATAAATACCTTCACACAATTCAGCAGCAAGGCTGTATTATGGCCTGTATATTCAATTGTTAAAGGCAATTTACCTGCTCACAGGAATATACCTTGCATGTGGGAAGCCAATACAGAGACTGCTAAAAATGCAGTGCTAGCAATTGCTAATGCGATAACAGATGTTACTTATGAGGGTGATAGTGCAAAGCGTACAGCACTTCATTTAGGTGCCGTATTCAGCAATAATTTTTCTAACCACCTATTCGCTATTGCTGAACAATGGTGCAACGAACAAGGATTAGACTTCAACTTACTAAAGCCTATTATACAGCAAACTGTTAGCAGATTGAACAATTACTCACCTTATGATCTACAGACAGGCCCTGCAAGGCGTAGCGACGATAGTACGATCAATAAACATATAAACCTGTTGCAGCAGCATGCAGATTGGCAAAGCGTTTATCAGGCACTTACAGCATCAATAAAAGAGATGTATAATAAATAAACAATGGATAACCTGCTCGATCTTTTTTCTCATATACGTGTTTTCATTTTCGATATGGATGGTGTGCTAACTGATGGAAATATACTAGCTACTGGAGAAGGACATTTGCTACGCAATATCAGTATCAAAGATGTATATGCAATGCGTTATGCGGTAGATAAGGGCTATACCGTTTGGATAATGGCAGAAGACATATCAGAGCCATTATTTAAACGCTTTACCGAAATGGGAATAGCGGTATACAGCAATGTAAACGATAAGGCACAGTTGCTGAAAGAATTGGTAGCCACTACTCAGCACACTTACAATAGCATGCTATATATGGGCGATGATATACCTGACGTAAATGCCATGCAGCTATGCTTGCTGCCTACATGCCCAAACGATGCTGTGAATGAAGTACGTACAGCAGCCAAGTATATATCTCCCAAAAATGGAGGTAAAGGTTGTGTGCGCGATGTGATTGAAAAAGTATTACGCCTGCATGCCGATTGGAACTAGATATAAAAACAAATAAAGAAGCCATCTCGTTATGAGATGGCTTCTTCGTTATGTCCAAAAGCTTGACAGCAATTATTTATCGCCTTCTTCAGCTTTCTTCATTTTGTCTTTCAGAGCAGCCAGTGCGCCTAAATCGCCCAAGGTTGGTTTTTCAACTTTGGTTTGGATGTTCTTAACCGCTTTCTTGGTTTTTTCAGATTCAGCAGCAGCTTCTTTTTTCACTGCTTCTTTCTCTTCATTCTTAGTTTGTTCCCAAACCCTTGAATGAGAAACCATGATGCGTTTATCGTTACGATCGAATTCGATGATCTGGAAAGGAAGAACTTCTTCAACCTCTACGTTGTTACCGTCTTCTTTGCGCAGGTGGCGTGCAGGAGCATAAGCTTCCAGGCCATATTGCAGTTGTACGGTTGCACCTTTATCATCTTTTTTGGTAACGTTACCTTCATGTACTGAACCAATTGGGAATACAGATTCGAACGTGTTCCAAGGATCTTCTTCGATTTGCTTGTGGCCAAGAGCCAGTTTGCGGTTTTCTTTATCGATGCTCAGGATAACTACATCTATTTCCTCACCTACTTTAGTGAATTCACTTGGGTGGTTGTAGCGTTTTATCCAGCTCAGGTCGCTGATGTGGATCATACCACCGATACCAGTTTCCAGTTCAACAAACACACCGTAAGGAGTAATGTTTTTCACCACACCTTTATGACGGCTGTCGATAGGGAATTTGTTTTCGATAGTTTCCCATGGGTCTTCTGTCAATTGCTTGATAGAAAGGCTCATCTTACGCTCATCTTTATCAAGGGTAACAACTACTGCTTCGTATTCGTCGCCCATTTTAAAGAATTCTTTTGCGTTGATAGGCTGAGAAGACCACGTGATTTCAGATACGTGTACCAGACCTTCTACACCAGGCAGAATTTCAAGGAATGCACCGTAATCTTCAATGTTCACAACTTTACCTTTTACCTTAGCACCTTCTACTATTTCAGCAGGAAGGCTATCCCAAGGATGAGCAGTTAATTGTTTCAAGCCAAGGCTGATACGTTTTTTCTCGTCATCGAAGTCAAGAACAACCACATTCAGTTTCTGGCCATTTTCCAATACTTCGCTAGGATGCGTTACGCGGCCCCAGCTGATATCAGTAATATATAGTAAACCATCTACGCCGCCAAGATCGATGAACGCACCGAAATCGGTAACATTCTTAACAGTACCTTCCAGTACTTGTCCTTTCTCAAGCTGAGAGATGATAACACTACGTTGTTGTTCAATATCGCTTTCAATAAGCGCTTTGTGAGATACTACGGCGTTGCGGATAGCTTCGTTGATCTTAACCACCTTAAAGTCCATAGTTTTTCCTACATACTGATCGTAATCAGTTACAGGCTTCACGTCAATTTGTGAACCAGGTAGGAAGGTTTCCAAGCCGTAAACATCTACAATCAAACCACCCTTAGTTTTAGAGGTAATAGTACCTGTAACAACTTCGCCGGTTTTGTAGAAGTCAACGATTTTTTGCCATGCACGTGCTGCGCGCGCAAGTTTGCGGCTCAGGTGCAGGTGACCGTTGCGGTCTTCTTTTTCAACTACCATTACCTCGATATCTTCGCCGATTTTTACTTCAGGCATATCGCGGAACTCGTTGAGTGACACCAAACCATCAGATTTGAAACCGATGTTGATGATAGCATCTGTCTTAGTAAGGCCTACAATAGTACCTTGCAAAAGTTCAGATTCTTCAATTGTTTTGAAAGTGTTGTCATAAACACCTTCCAGTTGCTCACGCTTTTCTTTTGAATAAGATGCAACGTTGCGTTTGTCTACGCTCCAGTCGAAATCGTCGTGGGCGCTTTGATTTTGGTTAATAATTTGATTTTCTTCCAAATGTTTGTTCCTCCTTTTAAGTAGAATTTTGGGAGTGCAAAGATAAGGATATATTAGAAAAAAATTAAAAAATATTAAAAAACATCGCCTATTACCATTATCACCCTTTTAATGCACTTATGACATATAATCAACATTTGATTTTCTGAGTAATTCTAGCATCTTTTGCCCTCAATGAAGTATGTAGGTAAAAACAAGCATTTACTTTTTGTTCTGGCTGTCGCATCGTTTCTGCTATTCTCTGTTATTGGAAAGAACAGCATTAGCGAATGGGATGAGTCCAGAAATGGGATGAATGCATATGAAATGTATCACAATGGAGACTATATTAACTTATACTATGCAGGCGAATTGGATACATGGAATGCAAAGCCACCGCTGGTAATATGGTTGACAGTTGCAGCTATAAAGTACTTGGCTTCAATGAGTTTGCGCTAAGATTCGTTGCAGCTATTTCTACAATCTTGTTCTTTCATGTTTTGTTCAGATTTGTGGAATTAATTGACACACCCCTTACCGCATTCATCACCTGTCTCGTATTATTATCGTGCAAAGCGATAATAGGCTGGCATGTAGGGTTGAACGGAGATTTCGATGCAACACTTACTCTATTCCTCACACTATCAGCATATAGCTTTTACTGATATGCCGAGCATGGTCATAAAAACCAAATTTTACTGGCAGGCTTATATACGGGCCTCGCATTTTATACTAAAGGGACAGCCGGGTTGGTGTTTTTGCCAGGTTTTGTGCTTTATGCATTGTGCACCGGGAAATTGTTCCGTTATTTAAAAGACTACAAGCTGTATATAAGTTTGGCAATGTTAATTTTAGTAATCACCAGCTGGTTCTTGCTGGTATTGAAGTTCGGTAAAATCACAGCGCATTCATACTATGGCAGTAAGAACTCGTTAGAAACAATGCTTGTATATGACACAGTTCACAGGCTTACCAGTACAGATTTTGAAATACCCGAAAAGTTCGAACCTGATAATTTCTTCTTTTTTCACTCCCTGGATGTGAGAATGAATATATGGAACTACCTTTTCTATTTAGCATTATTAACAGGCATCATACTTATTTACAAAAACCGCAAAAATCTATCGGGTTATATAAGAAGCAATAAGCCTGTTTTATTTGCTTTATGTATTATAACACCGCTAACATTAGTTGTAAACTTCGCTACCAATAAACACGACTGGTACCTGGCGCC
The DNA here is from genome assembly GCA_023436685.1 of Bacteroidota bacterium. Classification (GTDB taxonomy): domain Bacteria; phylum Bacteroidota; class Bacteroidia; order Chitinophagales; family Chitinophagaceae; genus Polluticoccus. The sequence continues at coordinate 5,747 of JAEZIL010000082.1, forward strand.
TGTTTGGGGTTTTGTAGCTTTCCTTATTGCAAAGTGCGCTGTATATCTCAGCAACAGATGGAAGCCCGCTTATGCTATCTATGGCCTTCTCTTTACTTCCCTGTTTATAAGACATATTGTCTATCTCCAATCTTTACCAAAAGAAATGGCTACTGTTTTAAAGAAAAGTAATAAGCTCCTGACCAATACTAATTATGTAGTTGCATCGGCCACGCCGCAAAATATTTTATTAAACCTCACCTGGATGAAAATAGGTTTCAATCGCATTGATGTAACAACACAACTGAAACATCACAAGGGCCAGATATTGCTGATAGAAAAAAATAAAATTGATGACAATGTAAGCCGGCAAATAGATTGTAAACAGCAGTTTGACGAATGGTGCCTGGCCATAATCAGATAATACTACCGATCATTATTCAATTCTGCCACGGCTGTTTCTATTATAGAGTCCTTACCAATAATTTCATCAGCAGGCTTCATATATACAACAATATCCGGTGCAATGCCATTCGCAATATTGCTTCCACCCGATGATAGCGTTCGCGATGAAGGGTAGTATATGCGCCAGCCATTAGGTAGCTCTGTAGCACTTATAAATCCACCTCCCCCACCTGTGGTGTCTCCCACCATTACAACTTTAGTGAACGAGCTGCATCCCGCAGCAAGGAGGTTTGCCGCCCCGGTTACTCCCCTATTGGTTAAAACCATTACTCTACCCGGGTATTTTTCACCTTCACTTTCATCAATATACGCATCGGCATACTCAGAAAAGTCGCCATGCTTAGGCCCGTCTCTATATTGGGACTGATATAAAAATGAAGTTATATTATTCAGTGAATCGGGTATGTCAACATGCTTCAAAACATTCCAAACATTACCAGCAGTTCCACCTTTATTATTCCTTATGTCTATAATAGTGCCATATACCCCCCCCATGCCTTTAACACGTTTTATAGCAGCATTGAGTTGCTCTTCGGTTACACTATTATCAAAATCGCGATAATAGAAATAAGCCATAGAGTCGATAACTGTATATAGCATTGCACCTGTTTCACTATAATCTTTCCAATAGTGCTGTTTTAACAAATTCTCGTTGAAATTAGCAGTATAATTTCCTTCATCCATGTACGAAGCCTGTGCGAAACCCGCATCTAATTTTATTTCCGGATCTTTGAATATCTGTAACATTGATGCACATACAGAATACAATGCATCATCTTCAAGCGACGGGCTTACTTTGGGCTTATAAACCCTATACACAGAATCCCAGTTTACTCTCTTGAATTCGAAGTTGCCATACCCACCGTCCAGTGCCTTCCATAGCTCATCAAACACTTCAACAGCATCTGCATCTTTGCTTTCAGGCATCAGCACCTTTTCGCACGATGCCAGCATGACCATAAACAATAAACCAAGTTGAAAAAAATAACTCCTCATCTGCACTAGTAGTTAAACATAAATTGAAGTGAAATGGTATGGCTGGCGTAATAGGCATGGGTTTGGTTATTGATATGGTAATAATCCCATACGTAGGCTATATTAACAGCATTGCCATTATCCATCATATATGTATATGCCAAACCGGAATTGAGCCTGAACATGCGGCCAACAGATCCCATTTTTGCCCTTGAAAACACATCTGAAGCCGTTATCTTTTCATTCTCTAATGACCCGGTACGGTTAAGATAAGATGGCCTTGCTGTATAGGATAGCAGAGGTACAGACAGATCGAAAGACAGTGAGTGGTACTTATTCTGCACCTCAAATTTCTTTACAAAACGCAGGCTGGGCCCCAATGTAGCTGCATATTCATATACTTTCGATGAACCTGCCATTTTGGGTGCATTTTTATAGCTAAACATCCCCGATAGTTGCCCACCCACAAAAAACTGATTCTTTTCTTCTTCAACCCAAAATGGTAATGCCTGCATATAGCGGTAGTCGGCCGCGGCCCTCCACGAGTATATTTTTTGTTCCAGCAGCGGGTCGCTATTGCGAGTAAAGTTCATGCGAGATGCCTGCAGACTTAGCTCGGAGAATTTAATATCATTGGTTTTTACAAACCTCATCACCGGGCTGGCACTAAAGCCCTGGTATACACTTTTAGATATAGCCTCGTCTCTAAACGATTGATAAGTAGTTCCGGCGCCTATCGATATAAAGCGTGTATATCCACCCTCGGTAAGAATTCCAACAGGCTCTTCTACTTGTGCTGCTGCTTTGAAGAAACAGAAACTCAGCAATAGCGGCAATAGCGGTAGTTTCACAGTCATGTACTGCTTTATTTGCTTACAATAATAGTCAATATATCTTGTGAATGGTATAGCCTAGCGCGCAATCCATCCATCTACCTGCAGCATCCATTCTTTCATGGGCTTGTATATGAAGCCATGGGCCAGCCCTGTGTTTAGCATTATCTCCTTATACCGGCTTATACCTTTAGAATCAGCCTTAATAGACTCGCAGCTTTTACCTATAGCGTCGCTTTTTTCATAAATAGAAAGGACCTGTCCATACAGGTCTGGATTTAACATAGAGCGGTTACCTTCATTACATGCAGCCATTAATACGTATTTTACATCTTTATCCTTCTCCAAAGTTGATACCAGCATAGCTATTGCAGCTCCCTTCGACGCACCTATAACGCATATATCATTACTTTTTACACCCGCTTTCTTCAAGCTATCTATCTGGCCCTTTACTTTCTGTGCATAGGTATTCACATTGGTACCTGCAGGCCGCACTTCCGAATATACTATGTATCCTTTCTCCTTTAGTGTCGCAACAATATTGCTGTATTCATATTTCCCGTATGTACTGTTAGCCGGATCTTCTGTAGTGCCCTCTACAATTTGCCCATGCAGGTAAAACACATGGTACTTCCCTTTCGCTTGTGCAAAACCAGAAATAAGTAGTAAAAAAAGAAATAAAACACTACGCATAGCGATGATTTATGCATACAAATTACAAAATAAATGCAGCAGTAACCTAACGGATACTAGCCTTAACACCTAAAAGCCAGTTAACACCCGGCATAGGCCTTGCATTTACTACAACGTAGCTCTGGTTCCATATATTATTTACCTGGGCAGTAAACTGAAGCGGTAAACTTTCAACGTGAGCTGTGTACAACACTTGTATATTGCCGGTATTGTATGGCAGCAAATATTGAGATTCATCCACAGTTACAAAACGATAGCCTGTATAAGTGTGATTGTAATTAAAGAATACTCCTTTATATGAAAAACCAATATTTGCCTGGTAGTTGTAGCGCGGCGTATAGGGTATTTGTTTACCAATACTACCATCGTTTGATACATAACTACTCAATGTAGTAGCTAATACGTAAGAAGTATTAGCACCAATATATACCGATAAATTATTGTTGATCTTATAGTTTAATTTATTCTCAGTTTCTAAACCACGGCTGTGTACCGATGCAATGTTGTGAGGCGTCCATATAGCGCCGCCAAACCATACTATCCAGTTATCAATAACTCGATTGAACAAAGAAAGATCATGGGTAAACGTCAGCCTTCTATTCGCCCCTATCTTCAATGCATAGCCCACGTCTTCATTCCAGCCCTCTTCCGGCTGCAATTGCTCGTTTCCACCCGGTACATAGTATAGTTCATTAAGCGTAGGTGCTCTGAAGCTCCTCTGTATATTGCCCCTAAGTTTCAACCAATTGGTAAATTGATAAGATGCATTTAAGCCAGGTAAAAAAGCGCCCCAATCATTTACTACTTCGCCTCTTACTGTTGCCGATATATTTAGCTTCTCCTGGAAATAGCTAAAAGCATAAGCCAGCGCAACAGCCCCTTTATTCTGCTCTTTTACATCATTCAATAGATCGCGGCGTATCCATGAGGTTTGTAAAGGTACAAAGGCCAGAAACTGGTGATGGCTACTGAAACGATATTGGATACCCACCTCCGCAAATATTTGATTAGTATTGTAATCAGAATGCAGGCGAATAGTATCGTCGTTATACAATAAATTATCGCGTAGGTATGCTATCTTGGCGTAAGTATTGGCTTTATTACCTGTCCGTTTCCATTCAGCTAATAAGCGTAGCGATTCATCCCGCTGATTTTTAGTAGATACATTTTCAAACAAGGCCTTTGGTATTTCGCGATAATATTGCTGATACCATGCAGTAAGCGATAATTCATTTTTGCTATCAATGCGGTAGCCGCTATTCAACATAAGGACCCCGGTTTGCAGCTTAGAATTAAGAGTGCGTTGTGAGGTACTACCGTTAGAATAATTAAAATCGTTATCTGCTGTTTGGCCAAATGCATTTATACCAATAGAAAAACGTTTTGTCCGGAGACCTGACTTAATCCCTAATTGGTATTGGTTATAGCTACCCGCTACGCCCGATACCGTATGCTCAAAGTTACCCGCCGAATCATAACCCGGATGCTCTGTCTCTACCATCAGTGCGCCACCAACATTACCACTACCCCATAGCGCCGAGGAACTTCCGTATACTACATTTACTTTGTTTAGCAAGGATACAGGCAATAAGGATACATCTGCAATACCCGAACCTGCATTCTGCAAGGGTATACCATTCCAATACACCTGCGACTGTGCAGCAGATGCACCACGAAAATTGAGCGTAGCCAACGAATTGAACCCATAAGACTTTACAAATACAGGTACCTGTTGCGATAACAGGTTGGCCATATTCTGAAACTGGTAATGTTGCAGTGTAATGCTATCGATACTGGTTACTTTTTGCCCGGGGGAATATGTATTAATCCGTTCATCGTTCGATACTTTTTGCTTGCGGCGAGTCCGTACGTTTACTTCACTAAGTGTATCTTTTATCACCTGCGCATGCAATTCACAAATAGAAAGTAGCATTACTATAATCAATACTACCCGTTTGCTTTTTGCTATGTGCTTTGTAAAATGCATTATTGAAAGTAAAAATGCCCCGGGCCTATACCTACTGCGAATTCTTTTTCCTTTACACCGTTGGTATTATAGATACCTACTGATCCTTTCTGCACAAAACCCTTAGGGTCTCCTAAATATATTTTATCCGTCAAGGGCTCTATACCAAGTGCCCAAAAATACTGAAACTTCGCCGCTGGTACCAACGCTTGGGAAGGCAATGATTTGTCATCAATACCCATACGGTACAACCCATTGTTTTTTGTGCCGCCATTGTAATCTACTTCTATAAAATAGAGTTGGTCCTTTGCATTATTTGTAACAATACGAATAGGGTCCACCTTATGTTCAAACAGATACGATCTAACTACAGTATTACTAACCGGATCGATACAAGTAAGTGCACCATCTTTGCCTTTATATGCATTTCCCGACAGCACCCAAAGCTTACCATTTTTGTCTGTAACAGCTTCCTGGGGTGCACGGCCCGCCACTGTAATGGTTTGTATTATCTCATCTGTATTCACATCCATCATCAGCACTTTATCAGTTGCAGTATCCCATGGACAAATGTATAGGGTACTGTTTCTTAACAGCATACCTTCCGCATTTTCGTAAGGCAAATCAATGTCCTTAGTTACAGACATAGCCTGAGGGTCAATAACATAAAGCTTCTTACTAAACAATGAAGAAACATATGCTTTATTATTGTTGATGGGGAGCATATATCTCGGCTTGGGAATATTGATAGTGCCAACCCGCTTATGATCATGCTTGTTGAGGACAACAATCTTATCAGAATTGTTTACACAAAGAAATAATTTGTCTCCTATTGGCGTAATGCTCTGAAAAACGTCACCTAATTCTTCATCATTTATAGTTTTATAGATATCCTCAACAACACTTCCCGATTGTACCTGGTAAAGACTAAGGGATGAATTACCATTGCCAAGGCTACCTTCACATACTATATATACATTGTCTGCTGAATCAACAATAGCCGGTGGTTCAGGTGGGTTGGGTTTGTCTTTTACACAAGCAGCAAAAAACAATAAAAGCACCAACCAGTAATGGTTTACAACCTGGTAATTCTTTCTACCCATTTTTTACCATTTGCATCTTCGATCAACAGAGCATAAATACCCGGCCTATAGGCTGAAAGGTCTATATTGCTATTTGCAGCCATATTAATTTTTTGTAGTAACCTACCAGCAATATCTGTAAGCGTAAGTGTGTATCCATTATTAAATGGCGCCTGTACAAAAACTTTATCAATTGTAGGATTCGGGTATAGTTTAATTGGCGAAGCTGTAGTTTCGTTTACAGATATAGGGAATAAGCCCTTCTGGTAAAATGCTCCCACTCCATCCAGGTCGAAGCCACCACCCGGAAAAGGTGTAGGATAAGGATCATTTATTTTACGGCCATCTTTATCGTATGCCTCATGCCCGTTTACAGAACCTACGACATCTACAATACGAACATGGGTTACATTATTTAAATCCAGGCCTGGTGTGCCTTCCAGTTCCTGCAGATCAAATGGAGTGCCGTAGCCTCCAACATACTTACCTGCAAGATTGTTAATAAGACGTGCGTTCATATATACACCGGCTCCCGGCACCTGCGTATTCCCGTCAGACAATGAAGTAGGTTTAAAGCGCGTAAAGTGTATACCATCGGAACTTACCTCTACAAAAGCCAACTCAAGAAATGCATCTTCCGCGTTTGCAGGGTCTGCGAAACCATTTTCAAACACCGCAAAGTCGGCTCCGGCACCATTATATATCGGGTGGCTAAACGTAAGTGTTGCCACACCACTATCACCCAGGCTTACAATAAAATTATCGGGCATGCCGGTACCATCGGCATCAGTTCCTAAAAACACTTTCCCTTGAGATGGGTCGGCAATATCCATATATCCACGCTCAACACTGCAGCCTGTAGCCCAACCGGTAAATAAGCCACTGCTTTTACCTACGGCTGTAGTGCCTGCTACCCCTGCCTGTGGCGCAAACTGGGCTTTAACCCCCAGTTGCACAAGGCAAAAAACTATTAATAATATTATTCTCTGCATTTAATTATTGCTTTATAAATCTCACTGCTGCCTTACCATCCTCGTTCGATAATTGCAAAACGTAATTTCCTGGTGCCAATGCATTGGTAGAAAGCAAAGTTACCTTATCGGTTGCAGTTGTATACAATATAACTTTACCGCTCATGTCATAAATCGACAGCTGAGTTCTTTTATTGTTCAATAGCTCTACATACAACTTATCTGTTGCGGGATTAGGATAAACTTTAGCTGCAGCTTGTGCCAGGCCACTTACAGAACTGGTTTCATAAGTCCCAAAGTTATCGATACAGAAATACGCTGGTGTGTTGATACCGAACTGGCCAACATCTGATGAGCTAATCGTAAACAAAAGACTATCTACTTGGCCCAGTGGAAGCAAGTTAACCCAGCGCCAGCCGCGGTATATCGTATCTGTTGCGTTGCTGGGATCCCGGAAATCTGCCAGGAAAGTTTCGACGCTGTCTGTAGTTAGCTGGCCATTCCTGTAACACTTCACAATCACACTATACCAGTCTCAATCGTTACCGCTTGGCCCGCCAATCTTTTTTGCAAAACCAAACGGGTCA
>JAEZIL010000086.1 GCA_023436685.1 Bacteroidota bacterium
CAAGGTAACCGCCCACAGCAGCAAGCTGATAAAGGCCAGCAACCACAACGCAACCAACAACAAAACCGGCCGCAACAAGGCGGCGAAGGGCAGCGTCCTCAGGGCAATAAGCCACAAGGCAACAGGCCTCCTCGCCAGCAAGGTGAGCGTCCTCCAAGAGAGCCAAGGCCACCGCAACAACAAGCACCTCCCCCTCAACAACAGGGATAAGAACATAAACAAACCCCGCAATTTGCGGGGCTTGTTTTTATAAGGTTACATGTAAGCGTACAGAAAAGATATGTACAGGTCCTCGGTCGGCATTATAGCCAGGGTTTAGGCAAAACTGGTAGTCGCCAGTCAGCCATATATTTTTATCAATGGGTTTGAAGCTGTAGTATAGTTCGGCTATAGCTTCGGGTGCATAGTTAAGCTGGCCATCGCCCAGCATAAAACCTCTACCACCAAATGACAGGTATTGCCTGTGTTCTTTCGATATACCATTCACTACTGCTGCAATGCCTGCATGGTCGTTTTCGCGGTTCCATTTTTTGCCGTTCAGTCTCAGTCCCAGCGATGCGGTTTGATCTATTTCCGTAAAGCACCAGGTTTCGTATTTACCATCGTTCCAGCCTATGCGTGCAAATACACCTAACAAGTCACTTAGCTGCTGGTCGGCATTTAAGCCAAAGCCATACTTTTTGCTGCCGAATTGTTGAGTAGGAGTAATATCTGGCACAGTATTCAATATCACCGCCCGGTCGATGGCTGCTGTGTAACTACCCATATTGGCTGTATTATAGTAGGCAAGGGCACGTAAGTTACCAGGTCGGTTGTTGATAGTTATTGTTCTTGCAACTTCCGCATTGATGGAATATGCGTCACCATAATTATAATTCAGCTTAGGCCCGTTGGCTTCTTTAGGCAGTGCAGTAAAGCTTAGCTTATAGTTCATCTTATCCATCTTCAGCTCGGCCAGCAAGCCTACAGTGTAGCCACGTGTATTGGCTGCAAAATCCCATGCTCCATTGTTCATTAGTGCCCAGTTCATAAACTGTTGGCGTGGCGAGTTGCTGTATTCATTATTGTCAAAATGATCGGCTAAAGAAAACTTACCTGCAGTTATGCGCAAAAAGCGCTTAGGCTCAAAACCTGATAACTGATTTTGATCGTCTTCAACTGAATTCCATTCCATTTCGCCTTTACGTGCCAAAGAAAATGTCTGCTGAAAAAATGCACGCGCCAGGTATAAAGTGGGGGACGGGTTACCTACACGGAATGTTTCACCATTGGAAGAACCTGCCATGCCCAATGCGCCGCTAAGACCAGTACCACCCGCCATTTCCGGGTTTATATACACTGCTGCTCCTTTCCACAGGCGTAAACCGGCATATAGCGTACCGGTAACAGAATTTACTGTTTCTTCATTGCTCTGTAAGCTATTTATGCCGTTATAAGGTGCATCAAACGCAGGCTTGTATTGGAAGATATAAGTGGCCTGTGCATGCAGGTTAAAGCGTTGTGATTCAACAGTACTATTGCCGCTGCTATGTTCTATTACTCTGTCGCTATTACGAAATTCATAGTTCTGCGCAATAGTTGATGATGCTATACCACAGGCAAGCAGAGATAACAGTAAATGCTTCATATGTAGCAGTGTGTGTGATTGCAAACATATCAATAAAAGAAAAAGCTGCAAATACATTGCAGCTTTTTAATATAGTGTAATATGGTATTCGTTCTAATTGCCAAACTCACTCAGGAATTTGATGCGCATCATTTGTAATTGTTCAATGCTTACATCACGGTCTTTAAATTCATCGTAGGCATGCTCCAGGTTATCATCATGGCTGCCGCGGAAGTAGTCGAAGATGTCTTCCTGTTCATACTCGTCCAGTTCCTGTTCCAGGCAGTAGTCAAGGTTTAGTTTAGTACCACTGGCTACAATGGTTTCCATTTCAGTAAGCAGATCCTGCAGGCTAAGGTCTTTATTGCGTGCAATGGTTTCCAGCGGTATTTTTTTATCAATGTTCTGAATGATAAACACTTTCATGCCGCTTTTATTTACAACGCTTTTCATCACAAAGTCGTCCGGGCGCTCAATATTATTATCAGCCACATACTTTGCTATCAGCTCTACAAACTTTTTACCATAACGCATTGCTTTACCCTTGCTTACGCCTTGTATTTTCTCCAGTTCTTCTATAGTTGTAGGGTAGCTCAGCGCCATATCTTCCAGCGAGTTTTCTAAGAAGATGACAAACGGTGGTAAGCCTTTTTCTTTTGCTACGGTGCGGCGCAAGTCTTTCAGCATGTCGAACAGCACGGTATCAACTACCGAAGGCCCACTGGCTGTGCTTGCTTCTTCTTCTTCTTCGGCGGCTTCTTCGTAATCGTGGTTCAATACTACCATTATACTAAATGGCTTCTTCAGGAATTTGTGCCCCTTTTCGGTAATCTTCAAAAGGCCATATTCTTCAATGTCTTTACGCACCAGCCCTTCCAGCATCATTTGCCTTATAAGCGAATGCCAGAAATTATCGCCCATTTCCATTATCAATCCACTGCCAAAAGACTTCAGTTTATCGTGGCGGAAGGTTTTGATCTGCGGATTGGTTTTCCCTAATATGATGTTTACTACGTAATCAATATTAAAGCGCTCGTCCAGTTCGTTAATAGTATCCAGTACTATTTTAGAACTATCTCGTACTTCCAGTTTTTCTTTCGGGTTCAGGCAGTTGTCGCAGTTGCCACAATTACCATCTTTATATTCTTCACCAAAATAGTGCAGCAGCAGCTTTCTGCGGCATACACCGCTTTCGGTATAAGCCACTGTTTCCGATATTAATTGCGCACCCATTTCACGTTCGCTCAATGGTTTATCACGCATCAGGTGTTCCAGTTTCTGTACATCTTTATGCGAGTAGTAGAGTATACATTTACCTTCCAGTCCATCGCGGCCTGCACGGCCTGTTTCCTGATAGTAATTCTCAAGCGATTTTGGAATGTTGAAGTGTATTACGAAGCGCACATCCGGCTTATCGATACCCATGCCAAATGCTATTGTTGCTACAATTACATCTACTTCCTCCATCAGGAACTGGTCTTGACGGGTGGCTCGTATGCCACTATCTAACCCTGCATGGTAAGCAACAGCCGATATGCCGTTGGCCACAAGTGTGCTGGCCAGCTCTTCAGTGGTTTTGCGGTTCAGTGTATATATGATACCACTTTTACCTTTCATTGTGTTTATAAATTTCACAATGCTTTTCAGTGTTTGCTCTTTTTTACCCTTAGGTACTATCTCATAATATAGGTTGGGGCGATTAAACGAGGCAACAAATACTTCAGGATCGTGCAGTGCAAGGTTCTTCACAATATCGTCCTGCACTTTAGGGGTGGCGGTAGCGGTTAGCGCTATGATTGGCAGTTCAGGATTTATCTGGTCTATCATATCGCGCAGCTTACGGTATTCGGGCCGGAAGTCATGTCCCCATTCCGATATACAGTGCGCTTCATCTACAGCTATAAATGAGATATTGATATCGGCAAAGAAATCGATATTCTCCTGTTTGGTAAGCGTTTCAGGAGCTACATACAACATCTTGGTGTGGCCGCTAAGCAAGTCCGACTTTACTTTCTTCTGTTGTGCCTTGCTTAAAGTAGAGTTAAGAAAATGTGCAACATGATCTTTGCTGCTATACCCACGTATCAGGTCAACCTGATTTTTCATAAGGGCTATGAGTGGCGATACGATCAGGGCCACACCTTCGCTAAGCAGTGCCGGTAATTGGTAGCATAAAGATTTGCCACCACCGGTTGGCATTATTACAAATGTATCTTTGCCCGATAAAATGCTTTTGATGATTTTTTCCTGCTCTCCTTTAAAGGCATCAAAGCCAAAATGCTCCTGTAGCGATTTTTTTAAATTCACTTTCGATTTTGCGGTAGAAATACCTGCACCCATAACACTAATAATTTAATCCTGAGTAGTGTTCAAATCATTAAACGAAATATATAATGTGAAAGTCCCTGAACTGAGCCTTACTCAAAAGGACTGCGAATTTACGCTACTCAAATTAAAAAAACTAAATGAAAGAGTCAATAGTAAAGGAAAATAACATGTTATTGACAAACCCGGTATATATTTAATCCTCATAAAGTGTTGCCTGCAGAGGATCAGGGCAGTTTTGCAAGAGTTCAGCAATTGTCCGTGTAAATAACGGGTGCATCAGTTGGGGGGCTATGTCGTTGAGCGGGGTAAGTGCAAAACGCCTTTCTTGAAGATGGGGATGGGGTATTTTTAGATTGTCGTTAGCCACTATCATATCATTATAAAACAATATGTCGATGTCCAGAGTGCGCTGCCCCCATTTCACTTCGCGCTGGCGGCCAAGGTTCTTTTCTATCTGTTGTATTGTTTCCAGCAGCTGCTCGGCAGTAAGAGTGGTTTGTAAGCAAAGGGCTACATTCAAAAAAGCAGGTTGCTCTTCCAGTCCCCATGCCGCAGTCTCATAC